>CABYBK010000006.1 GCA_902517245.1 uncultured Bacteroidota bacterium
GTTGTCAGGGGAGTTAATCGAGCTCTAATTGTTGTTGATCTACCTTTTGGCACTTATCAATCAGATTCCAAAGAGGCACTTCGTTCTGCAATTCGAATAATGAAAGAATCTGGAGCTCATGCAGTAAAAATGGAGGGAGGCGAGCAGGCTAGAGAATCTATTGAGCGAATTATTCAAGCTGGAATTCCAGTAATGGGTCATCTTGGTTTAACTCCTCAATCAATCTATAAGTTTGGTTCCTACACAGTTCGTGCGAAAAAAGCCCAAGAGGCTGAGCAACTGATCATGGATACTCAAATGCTTCAAGATATCGGTTGTTTTGGTGTTGTTTTAGAAAAAATTCCTGCAACATTAGCTAAACATGCCTCTAAGTCGGTTAATATTCCAATCATAGGAATAGGTGCTGGTTCTGATGTTGATGGTCAAGTTCTTGTACTTCATGACATGTTGGGTATGAATAAAGAATTTAGCCCACGTTTTCTTAGACGTTATGCAGAATTAGATAAAATAATTCATGGGGCTGTAAATCAATATATTGTTGATGTCAAATCAAAAAATTTCCCCAACGATAAAGAACAATATTAAAATTTGAAATTAGAAAAACGTATTCTTTTTGAGGATAACCATATAATAGTTATTAATAAAAAAGTTGGAGAATTAATTCAAGGAGACAAAACAGGAGATTCAACATTATCAGATTTTGTTAAAGAATACATTAAAAAAAAGTATAATAAACCAAATTCTGTTTACTTAGGGATAGTACATAGATTGGATCGTCCTACAAGTGGAGCTGTTATATTCGCCAAAACCTCAAAAGCTTTAAGTAGATTAAATGATCAATTCAAATCTAGAATTCCAAAAAAAAATTATTGGGCTTTAGTAGATAATAAATTTCCTTATAATCATGGAACTCTTAATCATTGGATCACACGGAATAAAATAAAAAACAAATCAAAAGCTCATAAAAATGAAGTCCCAAATAGTAAAATAGCTAAATTATCTTTTAAACGCATCAAAGTATTAAATCATTATTGTGTCTTGGAAATAGCTTTAGAAACTGGGCGACATCACCAAATTAGAGCACAATTGAGCGAAATAGGATTTCCTATCAAAGGGGATCTGAAATATGGTTCCGATAGGAGTAATAATGATGGGGGCATATGCTTGCATGCAAGAAGTTTATCTATAAAGCACCCCGTTTCAAAAGAAACTTTATGTTTCACAGCAGACCCTAAGGAAGCGGGGATATGGAAGAGCGTTCTTTTCGATTAATAGACAATGCTTTTTCCTTTATTACCTCTGCAATAGGTTTATTTTTAATTTTACTTTCCAACCAGGATAATATATCTAAGTATAAAAAAGAACGTCTTTCGTATGGATCGTTTTCATACTGCTTTAGCTCTTGATATAATGTCTCAAAAGCAGTTTTTAATTCGTGAGGATAAATATCACCGAGTCCTTTAACAAATCGAATCATAGCCATCTGAACTTCATGTAGATCGTTCATTTTTATCAAAAACTTGTATGTCTCCCGAAGATGATTTTCTAAATGATAATCAAATCCTGCTTCGTAGTGAGCGAAAATATTAAGTACTCTTGAAAAACAAAGGAGATCTTCACGCATTTTTAAACTTTTATTACTAATTATTTTATCCAAAAAGACAATGCAATTTTCATAATCCTCTGATCCAAAATAAACACAAGCAATTTTATAATAAAACATCATGATATGATGAGGATCAATTTGATTGGTGTTGTCATTGATTCCTTTTTTGATTTCTGGAATTAAAATTTGTGCTTCTTCAAAACTCCCCTCTAAAAAATGCATGTTTAATTTATTACTAAAATAGAATTGGAAAATTAGAGCTCGTAGATTATCGTTTTTTGGAAAACTGTCCTGATTTGTCCAATGCTCCATTTGCTTTAGTATATTTTTAAATTTTGATGGGTACTTTATTAAAACTAAACTTTCCATCAAATAATTGATCCCCTTCAAATAAAAAACAGGATGGATATTTATCATAGATGGAGATTCTTCAAACATTTCTACCCACTTTGACGCATAACGATAAGTAGATAAAAAATCTTGAGTTAAAAAACTATACCAAACATGTACCTTGAAATACCAAAGTTTTTCTCTAAAACCAAGCTTTATAATATCAATTTTAGGTAAGTTTTCGTAAAAAAACTGAGTAATTTCTCTAAATTCTTGATCACTTTTTGCATAGCCAGCTTTTATTAAACGTTCGTATAATTGGAGGGAAAGATTTGATAGTTGGGTGGCAAGATTATTTTGAGATCTTAATGATTCCGATTCTTTAATCAATGTTTCAGTCCTATTACTCAAACTTCTTGTTATGTATTGTGATTCTATAACTTTTTCTAGTTCAACAATTTCGTAAGAAATATATTTTTCCTCATTTTTAGTGGCAAATAATTTAGCTTTTTCAAGAACCTTCAAGCTCTGTTTATATAATCCTTTTTGATAAAGAATAGTCGCAAAATCTAGTTGCTCACGAATTTGAATCCGAATATTTTTGTGCATTGGATTCATTCGTAAACTTATTAGAATTTGTTTATACAAGTGGGCTTTAAGATTTGATAATTGTTGCTTAGATACAATCCCTCTACTTAAAATTAACTTTTCATCATATCTATTAATTTTGTCTAATAGCTGAAAAAGATTTAGGAATTTCGAATCTTCATTTGAATCCATTCTACCTACATATAAAGTAAATTGTCTTTTTTCTGATTTAGTAAGTGATTTTACTAGAACAAATAAATTATCTTTAGGCTCATTTGTCATTGTAATATATTTTAATTTAATATACTAATAATTAGCGAGTTAGGTAGTAGTTAATCTCTTCGAATATTGTAATACAAAAATAGCTATTTTATATTAATTAATGGTATCATCTATTTTAGTGTAATTAAATATGATTTAATTTAATGGACTACGTTGAAATTTTCGATACAACACTTCGAGATGGTGAACAGGTGCCTGGATGTAAATTAGATTCTGTAACTAAATTAATAATTGCAGAAAGACTAGATCAACTTGGTGTCGATGTATTAGAGGCAGGATTTCCTATCTCTAGCCCAGGAGATTTCAAAGCAGTGGAAGACATTTCTAAGTTAGTAAAAAATGCTCGCGTATGTGGATTGACTAGAGCTGTTAAAAAAGATATTGAAACTGCGGCTGAAGCATTAAAATCTGCTAAACGTTCTCGAATACACACTGGCATAGGAACCTCTGAAAATCATATACGCTATAAATTTAAATCATCTAAAGATGAAATTTTGGAACGAGCAGTTGCTGCAGTCAAATATGCAAAAAGTTTTGTTGAAGATGTAGAGTTCTATGCAGAAGATGCTGGTAGAACAGATAATGAGTTCCTAGCCAAAGTTTGTGAAGCTGTAATAAAAGTTGGAGCTACAGTTTTAAATATACCTGACACAACTGGGCATTGCCTTCCAGAAGAGTATGGTGCTAAAATGAAATATCTCAAAGAAAATGTTAGTGGCATCCACAAGGCCAGACTCTCATGTCATTGCCATAACGACTTAGGACTTGCTACCGCAAACTCTATCGCAGGAGTCCAGCACGGTGCTAGACAGATTGAATGTACTATTAATGGCATAGGGGAACGGGCAGGTAATACATCACTTGAAGAGGTAGTAATGATTCTTCGTCAACACCCTAACTTAAAATTAGATACTCGAATAAATTCAAAAAAACTATATGGAATTAGTAAATTGGTATCTGAAAGTATGGCAATGCCAGTTCAACCTAATAAAGCAATTGTTGGTGCCAACGCATTTGCTCATTCCTCAGGAATTCATCAAGATGGTGTTATAAAAAAACGGGAAACTTATGAAATTATAGATCCGAGAGATGTTGGTGTAGATAAATCATCAATTATCCTTACAGCCAGAAGCGGAAGAGCTGCACTGGCTTATCGAGCCAAGAATATTGGCTATGAATTAGATAAATTACAATTAGATAAAGTTTACGAGCAATTCTTAATTATGGCAGATCAAAAAAAAGAAATTCGAGATAAAGATTTACCAAAAATTATCAAAGCCAGTAATATTTAATTTAAATTCAATTTAAATGAAAAAAACTCTATTTGATAAGGTGTGGGACTCTCACGTTGTTAAAAGTATAAAAGATGGACCCGATGTATTATTCATTGATCGCCATATGATTCATGAAGTTACAAGTCCAGTTGCCTTTCTAGGGTTAAAAAAAAGAGGCCTTCCGGTGCTTTATCCTGAGCGAACATTTGCAACCGCAGATCATAATACTCCAACAATTAATCAACATCTTCCTGTCTCTGATCCTCTTTCTAGAAATCAACTAAAAGCACTGGAAGAAAATGCGAAAAATCACGGAATTTCTTATTGGGGATTAGGTCACAAAAAAAATGGAATAGTTCATGTTGTTGGACCTGAGTATGGCATAACACAACCAGGAGCTACAATTGTTTGCGGAGACTCACACACATCTACACACGGTGCGTTTGGGGCTATTGCTTTTGGAATAGGAACTTCTGAAGTTGAAATGGTCTTATCTACACAATGTATCATGCAACCTAAACCAAAAAAAATGCTTATTACTATTGATGGGAGTCTCAATGAAGGTGTCACACCAAAAGACGTTGCGCTATTTATAATTTCTAAACTAACAACCTCTGGTGCTACAGGATATTTTGTTGAGTATGCTGGAGAAGTTTTTAGAGATTTATCTATGGAAGGAAGGATGACAGTCTGCAATTTAAGTATTGAAATGGGTGCTCGAGGCGGGATGGTGGCTCCCGACCAAAAAACATATGAATACATAAAAGAACGTGAATTTACTCCCAAAGGAAAAGAATGGGACAAAGCTATGATTTACTGGAAGACTCTTTATACTGACGAAGGGTCAATATTTGATAAAGAGTTAACTTTTGATGGATCTGAAATTGATCCAATGATTACTTTTGGAACTAATCCTGGGATGGGAATGAGTATCACTAAAGCTATACCGAGTGCAAAAGATATTGAGGGTGGGGCTTCTACTTATGCAAAATCACTGGCTTATATGGGATTTTCAGAAGGTGAAAGTATGATTGGAAAATCTATTGATTATGTTTTTATAGGTAGTTGTACAAATGGCCGTATTGAAGATTTTAGAGCTTTTGCAAGCGTCATTAAAGGATATAAACGGGCATCTAATGTAACAGCATGGTTGGTTCCAGGTTCCCATAAAGTCCTTCAAGCAATAAAGGACGAAGGTTTGCTTGAAATACTTGAAAATGCAGAGTTTAAACTTCGCGAACCTGGATGTTCTGCTTGTTTAGCAATGAATGAAGATAAAATTCCTGCAGGAAAATATGCTGTAAGTACATCAAACAGAAATTTTGAAGGACGTCAAGGACCTGGTGCAAGAACTTTATTGGCAAGTCCACTCGTCGCAGCAGCAGCGGCAATCACTGGAAAAATTACTGACCCTAGAACTTTAATATAATTATATGGCATACGATTCATTCAAAAAATTAAAAAGCACCGTTGTTCCTTTGCCTATTGAAAATGTTGACACAGACCAAATCATTCCAGCCCGTTTTCTTAAGGCAACTGAACGAAAAGGTTTTGGAGATAATTTATTTCGTGACTGGCGTTACAACCAAGATAATACACTAAAATTAGATTTTGTACTAAATAATCCAATCTATTCTGGAAAAATCTTAGTTGGTGAACATAATTTTGGTTCAGGGTCATCAAGAGAACATGCAGCTTGGGCAGTTTATGACTACGGATTTAGATGTGTAGTCTCAAGTTTTTTTGCTGATATTTTCAAGAATAACTGCCTAAATGTTGGTGTTTTACCTGTTCAAGTTTCATCTGATTTTTTAAAAATAATTTTTCAATCAGTTGATCAAGATCCAAAAACAGATTTAACAGTAGATCTTCCTTCTCAGAAAATAATGATTAATTCTACAGGAGAATCAGAAATTTTTAATATAAATTCTTACAAAAAGGAAAATATGCTCAATGGTTATGATGACATTGATTATTTGAACAATATTAAAGCCGAAATTTCAAATTTTGCTTCAAATACACCTCTTTAATGATAACAAATTAGTTTACTATGAGTAAGACAATTGAAATTATGGATACTACGCTCCGTGACGGAGAACAAACCTCAGGGGTATCTTTTTCAGTTTCTGAAAAACTAACACTGGCTAAACTTCTACTTAAAGAATTAAATATTGACAGAATAGAAATTGCTTCGGCAAGAGTATCTGATGGAGAATTTAGAGCAGTGAAAGAAATAACTTCTTGGGGGATACAAAATAAGTGTATCGATAGAATTGAAGTTCTAACATTTGTTGATAATGGTACTTCTATAAAATGGATGAAAGAAGCTGGGGCAAAAGTCCAAAATTTACTCACAAAAGGCTCCCTAAATCATTTAAATTTTCAACTAAAGCAAAAACCTGAAGAACACTTCAATAATATTAAGAACAGTATCGAATGTGCCCTAAACGAAGGATTTAAGACAAATGTTTATTTGGAAGATTGGAGCAATGGAATGGTAAATTCTCAAGATTATGTTTTTCGTTATCTTGACTTTATTTCAAAACAGCCTGTTAATAGAATTTTATTGCCAGATACCCTAGGAATACTTACCCCTAATAAAACCTCTGAATACATTAATACAATTATAAATAGGTATCCAAATTTACATTTTGATTTTCATGGTCACAATGATTATGATTTAAGCGTAGCTAACTGCATGGAAGCTGTTAAAGCGGGTGTAAAAGGACTACATCTTACTGTGAATGGAATGGGTGAAAGAGCAGGAAATGCACCATTAGCTAGTGTTGTCGCTGTATTAAATGATTTTTTACCTGAAACTAAAATTAATATTAAGGAAGATTCTCTTCACAAAGTAAGTCAAATTGTTGCTACTTTTACTGGTTTCAGAATCCCAGCTAACAAACCAATTGTTGGAGAAAATGTTTTTACTCAAACAGCTGGCATACACGCCGATGGTGATCATAAGAATAACTTATATTTTAATGATTTGCTGCCTGAACGCTTTGGAAGAAAACGCAAATATGCCCTTGGGAAGACTTCAGGTAAAGCAAATATTCAGAAGAACCTTCAAGAACTTGGTCTTACTTTAAACAATGAAGATCTAAAAAAGGTTACAAAACGAATTATAGCATTAGGTGATAGAAAAGAAAGAGTAACGATTGAGGATCTTCCATTTATAATCTCAGATATTTTGGGAAATGATATCCCTAATAAGATTAAAGTTCAATCCTATGTTTTAACTCATTCTAAGGGTTTAAAACCAACTACTAGTGTATGTATTCAGATTGACAATAAAACCTTCGAAGAAAATGCTTCTGGAGATGGACAATATGACGCGTTTTGGAATGCATTGCACAAAGTTTTTAAGGATCAAAAAATTGATTTGCCAAAATTAATTGATTATGCAGTAAGAATACCTCCAGGAAGTAACTCAGATGCACTATGCGAAACAACTATAATTTGGAGAACAAATAAGCAAGATTTTGCAACTCGTGGTTTAGATTCAGACCAAACAGTGTCAGCTATTAAAGCCACAGAGAAAATGTTAAATATAATTCATCAATAAAATAATAATATGCATTTAAAAATTGCTCTTTTGGCCGGAGACGGTATTGGTCCTGAAGTTATAAATGAAGCAGTAAAAGTTTCAAACGTGATTGCTGAAAAGTACAACCATACTATGGAATGGACACCTGCATTGACTGGAGCTGCAGCTATTGAAGCTGTGGGAGATCCGTATCCAGACAAAACACACGAAATTTGTTTAGCCTCTGATGCAGTCCTTTTTGGAGCTATTGGACATCCAAGATTTGATAATGATCCTTCAGCAAAAATTAGACCTGAACAAGGGCTTCTTAAAATGCGGAAAAAATTGAGACTATTCGCTAATGTTCGACCAACTTTTACCTTCACTTCTCTGCTAGATAAATCTCCCCTAAAACAAGAACGTATTGAGGGTACTGACTTAGTTTTTCTCCGTGAATTGACAGGTGGAATTTATTTTGGAGAACGAGGCAGGAAAGATAATGGCAATACTGCATTTGATACCTGTACATACACAAGAAAAGAAATTGAACGTTTGGCTATTAAAGGTTTCGAACTTGCAATGACGAGATCTAAAAAACTCTGTTGTGTTGATAAAGCAAATGTTTTAGAAAGTTCTCGACTATGGAGAGAAACTGTTCAAGCTTTAGAAAATAACTATCCTGAAGTTAGAGTATCTTATGAATTTGTTGATGCTGTTGCAATGCGATTGGTACAGTGGCCAAATAGCTACGATGTATTAATTACAGAGAATCTTTTTGGTGATATACTAACTGACGAAGCTTCTGTGATTTCAGGCTCAATGGGTTTAATGCCTTCAGCTTCTTTGGGAACAGAAAATGCTCTCTATGAGCCAATTCACGGATCTTTTCCAGAGGCTGCAGGATTAGGAATCGCGAATCCGTTAGCTACTATATTATCAGCTGCGATGATGCTTGAAATGAGCTTTGGATTAAAGGAAGAAGGAGCCTCTATTCGTAAAGCGGTAGATAAATCACTTTCTGAAGGAATAGTAACCAAAGATCTGACTCAAAATAACGGAAGGTCATACTCCACTTCAGAAGTAGGCGACTATTTAATTAAGGCAATAAAAAATTAGGAAATAAAACTTTTAGATTTTACTACCGTGTTAAAATAAATATGTTAATTGAAATATGAAAACTTTAATTATACTACTTTTCGTGACTATTTTACAGACCTGTATTTCTAATACAACTCCTTTAAATTCATCTGAAGTAGTCTGGTTTCCTGAGTTTAATGTACAAAAAGGGATGAAAAAAGCTTATTTCGCATCAGGTTGTTTTTGGTGTGTTGAGGCCATATATGAAAGTGTAAAAGGAGTTCAAGAGGTATATTCAGGTTATGCTGGAGGAATAACAAAAAATCCCAATTATAATCAAATTGGAACTGGTAGAACTGGACACGCAGAAGCTGTTGAAGTTATATATGATCCAAAGAAAGTAACTTTTGAAACTTTGGTGCAGGTTTTTTTTGGATCTCATGATCCTACAACCGCCAATAGGCAGGGTCCAGACTATGGGTCTCAATACAGGTCAATAGCATTTTACTCTTCAGATGAGGAAAGAGAAATAATTCAAAATTATATTCAAATTCTTGAAAAAGGAAATTTTTTTTCTAAGGAGATTGTTACGGAAATCAAATTGTTAGACAAATTTTATTATGCGGAAGAATACCATCAGGATTATGAGAAAAATAATCCCAATAATCCCTATGTAAGGCAAGTTTCTATACCAAGGCTTCAAAAATTTAAAAAACAATATCCTGAGCTTTTGAAAAAAGATAAATAAAAACTCATTAAACTATTTTACTATGGTATAGATTCACCCATATTTTATAAAAAATATAACCATTTATAAGTCCTACAATAGCTCCGCAAAAAATATCTAAAGGAAAATGAACTCCTATATAGACTCTGCTATATGCAATTAAAGACGCTATGAAAAGTAAAAAGTAAAGTATATTCTTAACATAAACTTTTATTATATATCCAAAAAAAATAGCTAGAGCAAAAGAATTTGATGCATGCCCTGAAAAGAAACTAAACTTTCCACCACAAGTTAATTTTACCAAACGAACTAGTGATTTAATATCGTTGTCATGACAAGGTCTCAAGCGTCCAACTTGAACTTTAAAAAGGTTTGTTAACTGATCGGTAAAAAGGATTAAAAAACTTGCAAAAAGAAATATATATACTGCTGTTCTCCAAGAGTTTTTGTACCATATAAATATTAAAAGTGTTAAATACACTATTAGGTTAGATAAACGATGGGTCATCATCATCCAAAACCAATCAAAAGTTTGATTTCCCAAGCTATTGAGCCATAAAAATAATTCCCTGTCCCAAGCCAAAAGATTTTCCATTTCTTACTCTAAAGATTTCATCTCAGAGTCAAAAAAGGCGAGTGCCGATTCTATTAATGACTTTGATTCAGATGCCAAGCTGCTCTCTTCTTCTTTATCAAATTCCTCTAACCAATGAACTTCATCATTAAAAATATTTAGAACGAATCTAGGATACTCTGTATGTACAACAAATAAATCATCCTTTCGGGATGAATTATCAGCAATTAAAAATTTAGGTAAATCCATTTTACGAATTTAAAATTAACTTTTTAGTTAAATGCTGAAATCTCCAAAAAAGAAGTACTGCTGAAGCGGTTAGGCCTGAAAGTAATCCTATCCATATGCCTATTGCACCAAGATCAGTTTTTATACCCAAATAAAAGGAAACAGGAATACCAAATATACCATAAGAGAAAAAAGTTATAAAAGCAGGAATATTAACATCTTGAAGTCCCCGAAGTGCACCTAGAACTACCGCTTGAAGTCCATCGGAAATTTGAAAAAAAGCAGAGGCAATTAATAATGAAGAGGCAATAGCAACTACTTCCTGAACATCCTTTATCTGTAAAAGATTATTATCATTTAAATATATCCAGGGAAGGTAATCGCTTGTTAATAGAAAGAAAAGACAAAAAACTATATCAAAAATAAAAATGAGTAAAAAAATAGAGTATGCTATTCGTTTTAGAGAAATAAAATCTTGCCTTCCTTTTTGGTTCCCTACTCGAATCATTGCGGTAACACTTAGGCCCATCGCAAACATAAATGTCATAGATGAGAGATTTAAAGCTATTTGATTGGCTGCTTGTGGATTTTTCCCTAAAAAACCCGAAATCCATACAGCAACCGTAAAAAATAAAACCTCAAAAAACATCTGCAAAGCAGATGGGAAGCCCAGTTTAATTATTTTTCTGATTAAATGTAAATCAGTTATTCTGAATCTTAAATTTGTTATATATGCCTTAAATCGAATATTAAATTTAATATATAGTGCAATGAATATCAACATGAAACACCGAGAAAAAAGTGTTCCTATTGCAGCCCCTTCTACCCCCAACTTTGGGAAAATCCAAAATCCAAAAATTAAAAAATAGTTTAAAATAATATTTATAACGTTTCCAAGTAATGTTGCATACATTGCTGGGTGAGTATGCGACAGACCCTCAGAAAATTGCTTAAAACCTTGAAAACAAATTAAAGGAATTAAAGAAATTCCTACCCATTGCAAATATGGGTATGCTAAAACAACAACCTCATCAGGTTGCTCCATTTGAAATAAAAGAGGCTTACTAACTGAAACGCATAATGAAAGAAAAATACCTAAAAAAACACATAAAAATAAACCATGAATAAAGATATTCCTGCCCTGGAATATGTCCTTCATACCATCAGTCTCTGCAATTAAAGGAGTAATAGCTGTTGAAAAACCAATACCTAAGGACATTGCAACAAAGAAAAAACTATTACCCAAAGAAACTGCAGCCAATTCAGCTGTTCCTAATTGACCAACCATAATATTATCCACGAGTTGAACCATGGTATGCCCCAAAAGGCCAATTATTACAGGATAAGAAAGATTCAGATTAAACTTAAATTCTTTAGTGTATTGATTAAGCATTTGGAGCATTAACCTTAAAATTTAAAATCCATACTGATCTACAATATATATTAAGCTTGTCATTGCTGCTGCCCCCAACTCTAGTTCTCTTTTGTTAATTGCCTCGAAAGTATCATTAGCAGAGTGATGATAATCAAAATACCTTTGTGAGTCGGGTCTTAATCCTGAAAGAACTATTTTACCGTTTTTTAAAGGGCCTATATCTGATCCACTTTCACCTAAAGTAAAATGGTCGATCATATACGGCTCAAAATAAGTTTTCCAGGATTTGATTTTTTTAAACTGCTTTTCATTAGCTTCAAAAGCAAAACCCCGAGGTGAAAATCCACCTGCATCTGATTCTAAAGCAAAAATATGATTTTCATTTTTCCTTTTAGTATTTTCAGCATATGTTATACCTCCTCGCAAACCATTTTCTTCATTCATATACAATACCACTCTAATAGTTCTTTTAGGCTGATAATTCATTTGCTTAAACAAGTTTAAAACTTCCATAGACTGTACAATTCCGGCACCATCGTCATGAGCACCATCACCCAAATCCCATGAGTCAAGATGTCCACCAACTAATATAATCTCTTCAGGAAACTCATTGCCTTTTATTTCACCAATTACATTGTGTGATGGTACGTCAGGATAATTCTTACAATCTTGTTTTAGATAAAAGTAAAGATCTTTATTTAGCGACAACATTGAACTCAATAATTGAGCGCCATTAGTACTAATAGCCGAAGCTGGAATCCTCATTTTATTTGGTAAATTACCATAACGCATATTTCCTGTATGAGGGTAATCATCCATTCTTAAGTTCATTGAACGAACAATAACACCAACTGCACCAAGTCGAGCAGCTTTAGAAGCACCATTAGACCTTTGATCTACAGTTTTTTTATAAGCTTCAAATGTATTTATTAAGTCAGGTGGCATTGGCCTGTTATAAAAAACAAATTTACCTCTAATCTTTTCCTCACCTAAAACCTCTAATTCTGAAAAATTTTTCACCTCAACTACTTTTGCTCTTAAACCAGCTGCAGGTGTGGCAACTGATCCTCCTAAAGCACAAACTGGAACATTCATACTCATACCTGGTCCAGTAATTATACTTGCATACTCAAAAGTTCCTCTTACCCATTTTGGCACCATTATATCCTCTAAATATACCTTGTCAAGGCCCATTTCATTGAGTTGTTGATTCCCCCAGATTACTGCACGCTCAGCGTTAAGTGAGCCAGAGAGTCTTCCCCCTATCTGATTGGATAAATGATCTAACCAGTCATAAGATTTCCCATTAGTCAAAGCTTGATGAAAAATTTTTTTGATTTGTTGTTTATGGACCTCACTTTGTCCTGAAAGAAGTTGATAATTTAAAAGTACTAGGAAAGTAAGTACACTAATTTTCATAAATTTTTATTTTGGTGCAAATTGAATAATATTTTCAGCACTCACAGGATTATCACCTAATATCATTAAACGTTCAATGACGTTTCTAAGTTCTCGAATATTTCCTGTCCATGGGTATTTGTTGAGTTTTTCTAATGCTTCTTTTGTAAAAATCTTTTTTTCTATTCCTTGTTCTTTAGAAATCAAACTAACAAAATATTCAGTTAGTATTGGAATATCTTGTTTTCTACTAGATAATGAAGGAACATGAATCATAATAACTGCTAGACGATGGTATAAATCTTCTCTAAATCTTCCCTCTAAGATCTCTTGTTTTAAATCTTTATTTGTTGCTGCAATAACTCTCACGTCAACTGAAATATCTTTTTCATTACCAACACGTTGTATTTTTTGCTCTTGCAGAGCTCGTAAAACTTTGGCCTGCGCAGCTAAGCTCATATCAGCAATTTCGTCTAAAAAAAGTGTCCCCATATTTGCAGCTTCAAACTTTCCTGAACGATCTTTAGCTGCAGATGTAAATGCACCCTTAACATGTCCGAAAAGCTCACTCTCAATCAATTCAGAAGGTATAGCAGCACAATTTACTTCAATAAAGTTATTTGAACTTCGATTACTTTGTTGATGAAGCTGATGTGCAACAAGTTCTTTTCCAGTTCCGTTTTCACCTGTTATTAAAATCCTAGCATCAGTAATAGCAACTTTTGAAATCATTTCCCTCATTTCTTTTACAGCTTTACTCTCGCCAATTATCCTAAATTTTTGAGCTACTTCACGTTTTAGTTTTTTATTTTCATTACGTAATGATTTATTTTCTAATGCATGCCGAACTGCGGTAAGTAGACGGTTTAAGTCTGGTGGTTTGGAAATAAAATCATATGCTCCTAGCTTCATTGCTTCGACTGCAGTCTCAACGTTTCCATGTCCGGTTAGCATTATAAATGGGGTACTAATTTTTTTACTATTAGCTTTTTGGAGCACTTCAATACCATCCATGTTAGGCATTTTTATATCACAAAGAACCAAATCAAATGTCTCTTTTTCTAAAAGATTTAAACCTTTTTTACCATCTATAGCTTCTGTGATTTCATACTGTTGATCCTCTTCAGTTAATATGCGAACCAAAACTCTGCGAATTGGTTCCTCATCTTCTATTATTAATATTCGAATCATTGCAATGATTTTGGTGGATTTAAGAAACTAATAGTACGCTGTGGAAAAGGAATTTCAATTTTTTCTTTCTTAAAGGCTCTAAAAATCGAGTATCTCAATTCACTTTTAACAATATTTGATTCAAAACTACTTTTGAGCGCAAAAAAAAGTTGAAAATTTAAAGCATTATCCCCAAAATCTTCAAATATTACAAAAGGTTTAGGGTTCTCAAGAATTTTTTTGTTTTGAGCTGCTAAATCCAATAATATTTGAGTGACTTGATCAATATCTGTCTGGTATGAAACTCCAACAGCAACACTTTCTTTTGTTATAACTCCATTTTCAGTCCAATTAAAAAGAGTGGAAATTAAAAATTTGTGATTCGGAATTATCAAAACCTTGTTTTCTCTGGTAACTGCTCTTGTTGTTCTAAGCTTAATATTTTCTACTTTTCCAACTTGTCCTTCAACTTCGATTATGTCTCCCACATGAACCGATTGATCTACTAAAATAAAAATCCCAGAAATAATATCTTGTATAAAAGTTTGTAAAGCTAGACCTACTCCAACTAGCAGGGCTGCTGAGGCCGCAAATATCGCCGTAACATTTATGCCGATATTTTGAAATGTAAAAAGTATTACAACAATGTATATGAAGTAATTAATAAAAGAAAAAATACTTCTAAATTTTATTTTGGCGTCATTTGACAGGGTACGATAAATAATTTTTTTAAGAAGTTTGAGTAAGAGTGAGGTAATAATAAAAACTAAAGTGACAATCAAAATCGATCTTGGAGAAAAAGAAATAGAATCACCTATAGTGAATTTATGATTGAAGAAATCTAAAATATTATTAATAACCTTCATATGAGAGTAAAGTTACTATAAAAACAAAACCCACCCTTGTGAAAGGATGGGAAAAAATTGCTATGAAAAAGAAAAATAATACTAATATGTAATTACTAGTATTAACCCAAAGATATTATTTTTTTTTAATTCTTACTATTTTAAGCAAACATATCCTTTACTTTTTCAAAAAAGGATTTATCTGATTTTTCAGGATGAGGAATAAAATTACTATCTGACTGCATTTTTTCAAAAAATTGGCGTTGCTCCTTGCTTAAAGTTTTTGGCGTCCAGACATTTACATGGACTAACAAATCTCCATTTGCATAACCATTTACACTTGGTAATCCTTTACTTCTTAGCCGAAGAGTTTTCCCAGATTGAATACCAGGCTCAAGCTTGATTCTAGCCTTACCATCAAGTAATATTAAATCTTTGGAGATCCCGAGTACAGCCTCAGAAATACTTATATAAAGGTCATAGTGCAAGTGATTACCCTCTCTAATAAATACGTTGTTAGGTATTTCTTCAATCAAAACCAATAAATCTCCTGGGACACCACTAGATGCAGCATCGTTACCTTTTCCACTCACCTTCAATTGCATTCCCTCTTCGACACCTGGGGGTATTTTTATTGATACTGTTTCTTCTTTTCTAATCATACCCTGGGCGTCTGAACCCGAAGGACGGTTTAATAATACTTTTCCACTTCCGCCACAGCTAGAGCAGGTAGCAGCGGTTTGCATCCGACCCAAAATAGTATTGGTGATTTTCATTACTTGACCTTTTCCATTGCAAGATGAACAAGTGCCATACTCCACTCCTTGTGCTTTTACTTTTCGGGGAACTTTAATTTTCTTTTCAACACCGGTAGCAATCTCCTCTAAAGTCAACTTAACTCGAATGCGCATATCAGAACCTTTAGACCTTCTTTGTCCTCCACCTCCAAATCCACCACCAAATGCACTTCCAAAAATATCACCAAATTGGCTAAAAATATCATCCATGTTCATGCCACCCTGTCCAAAACCTTGCGCACCTTCAAAAGCTGCATGGCCATATTGGTCATATTGATTTCTTTTATCCTGATTTCCTAAAATTTCATAAGCCTCGGCAGCTTTTTTAAAATTAGCTTCAGCTATTTTATCATTTGGATTTTTGTCTGGGTGAAATTCAATAGCTTTTTTTCTGTATGCCTTTTTTATCTCAGATGAACTGGCATTCTTAGAAATTCCTAATATGTCATAATAATCTTCCTTCATAATTATTGGCCTACGACTACTTTTGGATATCGAATAATACGATCACCTAATTGGTAACCAACTTCTATAATATCAATGATTTTACCTATTTCGTCTTTACTAGGGGCTGGGATTTGTGTAATTGCCTCATGAAGCTCAGAATCAAATTCGTCACCAATTTTCGCTTCAGTTGGATTTAAACCACTGTTCTTTAAAGTTTCATTGAACTTGTTAAAAATTAATTGAAAGCCCTCTTGATCAACTGATCCATTCTCTTTCTCTATTTGCTGATTTGCTCTGTTAAAATCATCTAGTATTGGGATTAAATCATTAATCACCTCTTGATTTGCTGTTTTGTAAAGTTCGATACGCTCTTTAGATGTTCTTTTTTTATAATTTTCAAATTCGGCAAAGAGTCTGAGGAATTTTTCTTTTTCCTCTTTTATAACAAGATTCAATTCCTTAATTTGAGGGTCTTTTTTGGGTTTAGTTACCCTTTTCTTTACAGTCTTTTTTGGGGCTGATTTTTTTGTCATCAAACTTAATTTATAAACATTCTTTTACAAAAGTTTTGCCAGATTCAAAAAGTGTCAAAATGTCATAATTTTGAACTATTAAAAATATCATACATTGCTTTGTTTATTTCAGGATGTAAAAATTTATATTTTTCATCTATTACTTTTTTAGCACTAATCCAATGACTATCTAAAACTAAACTACTCATTTCACCTATTAAAATTTTAAGTAAAATTTTAGGGATTGGAGGTAAAAAATAGGGCCGTTTTAAAGCTTTTGATAAGGCTGAAATAAAATCTACTTGGTTTACTGGATTTGGAGAAACAACATTGTATACTCCTTCCCATTTTTCACGACAAGCTTTAAAAAATATACCTACAACATCCGAAATATGAATCCATGACTGACCTTGATTACCATTACCGAATGCCATGCCTAAACCAAAAGATGTTGGTATTTTTAAAGGACTTAAAACACCTCCTTCATTACTCAAGACTAGCCCAATTCTCATTTTAGTTACACTTATTTTTAGTGAAGAAAATAAATCAACTTCATTTTCCCATGCAATAACAACTTTTTCCATGAAAGAATTAGGATAAACTTTAGCTGTTTCTGTAAATGTTTTTTCTAAATCCGAGGGATATATTCCTATTGCAGAAGCTGCAATAATTTGTTTAACATGATGTTTTCCTTGAATTTTTTTTAAACTTGAAATCAATAATCGTGTAGATTCTATACGACTAGAATAAATCAATTTTTTATGAGAGGTTGTCCAAAGTTTTGATATACTTGCACCTGTTAAATGAATAATTATATCTACTCCTAAAAAGCAATTAGTATCTATATCTCCTTTCAACAGGTCCCAGTAGAATCCTTTAGCGTTATCAAAACAATTTATCTTAGATTTTCTTGAGGTTAAAAAATTAATTTTAAAACCTTGAGATAAAGCACTTTTGACAAGTGATCGGCCAAGTAAACCAGTTGCACCCGTAATAAGTATTTTCATTATTTTTTTTTAAAAATAAACAATTACTCCTTTACTGCCCTTAACATTTCCCTCTTACCTGGTGGACCTGGTAATCGAAAAACCTTGAAGCCGGCTTTTTTTAAACCTCTTCTAACGCTTCCCTTTGCACAATAGCTAACCCATACTCCACCTGGATTTAGTAATTCAAAACATTTTCTCATAAGATTTGGTTCCCATAGCTCTGGTTGTGCATTATAACCGAATGCATCATAAAAAATTATATCAAAATAATTTTGAGATTTAAAATTTTCAAAACAAGTTTGTTTTTTTGCAATTCTAAAATAAGGAGATAGATCTTGAGCCTGTTCCCAAATTATCGATGAGAACTTTTTAAAATTCATGGAGATATATGAACTATCAAAAAACTTATCATATTCAAGTATTTTGGTTTCCTCGATTGTCATTGGAAATGGTTCAAGAGACGTATAATCTATTGATTTTCTGATTTTATTGGATTCCACAAAACTCATATAAGCCATCAAGCCGGTACCATATCCTAGCTCCAAAATATTACATTCACATTGGTTTCTTTTTTGAAACCAATAGTTTAAACCTTCGTTTAAATAGACGAAATAGGATTCTGTTACTGCTCCATATAAAGAATGATAATTTTCTTTCAAATCATCAATTCGATATGTTATAGAACCATCTTCGGTTATAATTTTCCTTTTAATGTAATCCATAAAGGGATTATAAAATCAAGTCAACACGAATTTATTTTTAATTATTGAATAGATATCAAAAATTATTGTAATTCTTAATCTTGACCTCTTGTTTTATTTTAAAAAAAACTAATTTTACTTATTATTTTTATAAAGTGATAAAGATTCAAAAAATTAAAAAATCAAAAATCGAGAGTGTAAATTTCGATGACCTAGTTTTTGGAAAAACATTTACTGATCATATGTTTATTTGTCACTATAAAAATAATGAATGGCTAACACCTGAAATTAGACCCTATCAACCATTAAAATTAGACCCTTCTGCTAGTGTTTTGCATTATGGACAGGCAGTTTTTGAAGGCATGAAGGCGTTTAAAGATAGTCAAGAAAAGATATGGCTCTTTAGACCTGACCAAAATTTCGAAAGAATAAATCGTTCTGCTCATCGTCTTCAAATACCTGAGTTTCCAAGAAAATACTTTTTTGATGGAATTAAAAAACTTGTAAAACTTGAACAAGCTTGGATAAAAAAAGGAGAAGGAAATTCATTATACATAAGACCATTTGTTTTTGCAAGTCAGCCTACAGTTCAAGCAAGTGCCTCAGATGAATATATTTTTATGATTATATGTGCTCCTGTAAGTACATACTATTCAGGAGGTGAAATTAATGTTTTAATTGCAGAAGAATATAGTAGGGCTGCTAATGGTGGTGTCGGATTTGCTAAAGCAGCAGGAAATTATGCTGCGCAATTTTATCCAACCTCCGAAGCATTGAAAAAAGGATTTCAACAAATTATCTGGACTGATGCTAACAATCATGAATACTTAGAAGAAGCCGGAACAATGAATATTTTTTTCAAAATAAATGATTCGTTAATTACAGCTCCCACAAATGATAGAATTCTTGATGGTGTTACGCGTAAAAGCATTATTGAAATTGCAAAAAGCAACGGCATTAAAGTTGAAGAACGGCCAATTAAAGTAAGTGAAATTATACAAGCACATGAAAACGGAAATCTTCAAGAAATTTTTGGAACTGGTACTGCTGTCGTGGTATTACCAATAAAAAGTTTTTCATACCGTGGTGTATCATATAAAACAAATGGAATTGACGAATTAGCAATCGCTCTAAAAAAACAATTAATAGGTATTCAGTATAATCAACTTGAAGATTTATTTAATTGGACAGTTAAAGTTGATTAAATTTCTTTTAAAATTTTTTCAATATTGGGTTTAAAATAATTAGGGCCCTTCAAAACTTTTCCATCCTCACGATATATTGGCTTACCGTCTGCACCAAGCTTGCTCATATTACTTTTCTGAATTTCATCAAAAATAGATTCAATCTTATCCTGAAAACCGTGAGCAATAATAGTTCCACATAATATATAGAGCATATCACCAAGGGCATCTCCAATTTCTATAATATCATTTGCTTTAGCAGCCTCTAAGTATTCCTCATTTTCTTCTTTCATTAAATCAAATCTTAATTTAGAGATTGCATGGGGTAAATTAGCCTTTGGCTTTTGTTCTACTCCAAGTCCAAAAGCATTATGAAAATCAATAACCGCCTGAATAGGTTTTTTTATCATATTTTATTTCTGTGTTAATGGATTTATTATTTCTAATTTAGTTAAAAATATTAGAGATGTTTTCATTTGGTCAATTGATTTTTGGAATATGTTTTTTTGTTGTTTTTGTTATGATAGCAATATTATCGTACAAAGCTGATAAAAAGCAACAACCACAATATTTTAAGGGTAGCTATAAGATTCTAATTGGTTTCCTAATTGCATTTAGTTTGTTGTTGTTAGTTAAATTTATTACAAAACAATGAAAAGTTTTTTTTATGTATTTATCGGAGGAGGTTTAGGAAGTATTTTCCGTTTTGCCATATCAAAGTTAATATCTGTTACCAAAGGGGGGGTTCCGTGGCCAACCATTTTTGCAAATCTTACAGGGTGCTTCCTTATTGGATTATTATTAGGTTGGGTAATTAAAAATAATGGTGAAAAATCAGAATTATATTTCCTCTTGATCGTAGGATTTTGCGGGGGTTTAACTACTTTTTCTACTTTCTCCAATGAAGGTCTTTTGTTTCTGAAATCAGCTGACTACTCAAACTTTTTAATTTATTTAGTGACCAGTGTTGTTGGGGGTATTACACTTGTAGGTCTTGGATATTATATTTTTCGATTAGTAAATTCCTAATAAATCTCTTTTTTTAAATAATCCTCAATTTTGAATATTTATTTTTATTATACCCTAAATTTTTAGGGGTTAAAATTTTATTAATCCTAATTTTTGAAATTACAACCCCTTTTTTATTGGGGGTATTTTTTTTATAATATATGTTTGCGAAAAATTAATCACTAACATATTATTATGAAAAAATCAAATAAATTTTTTACGCGAGTGTTTATATGCACAATGATGACATTTACCGCTATAAATGCCCAAGATACCGATGATAGTGTGCCACAGCCAACTTTTAATTTTAGTGGAACTGTTGACACTTATTTTAGAAGTAGTTTTACTGAAGATCCTGTTGCACCTGGCACTTCTTTTGCAAACCTTAATGGATTTTCACTAGGAATGGCAAACTTCATCGTTTCATACGAGGGAGAAAAATCAGGATTTGTAGCTGATGTAGTTTTTGGTCCTAGAGGTTCTGATGCAGTATTTGGATCTGTTGGAAACTCTTCTGAGATGGTAAACCAATTATATGCATATTACAATATCGCAGAGGGTGTTACTATAACACTTGGTAACTTTAATACCTTTTTAGGTTATGAAGTTATTTCACCAGCTGCTAACTTTAATTATTCTACATCTTATATGTTTTCATATGGTCCGTTCTCTCACACAGGAGCTAAAGTTGATTTCTCAATTTCTGAAGATGTATCCTTAATGATTGGTGTGTTTAATCAAACCGATCAAACTGAGGCTAACTATGACAGATATACAGCCTTTGGTGCTCAGCTAGGACTTTACGGTCAATATATTAACCTATTGGCGGGTGATGAGTACTTCCAGCTTGATTATACTGGAGGATTTGACTTATCTGATAGTTTCTTTTTAGGAATTAATGCTACAACAGCAACTTTAGCTGGAGATACTGGATTTGCTGGTATTGCTTTATACCCTCAATTAACAACAAGTGATAGTTTTGCTATCGGTTTACGTGGAGAATTTTTCTCTGAAACAGACGGCTTTGGCGCATTAGTTTCAGACGGAGATGCTGATAACTTTTCTCTTACTCTAACAGGAAGTTTTACTTCTGGAAACTTTATGTTTAAACCTGAATTAAGGTTAGACTCAGCATCCTCTGAAATATTTGCTATTTCTCCTACTGAAACATCTGAAAGGCTTACTTCGTTTGTTATGGCTATGATTTATACATTTTAACAACAAAATAAATAAAAAATGAAAAAAATTGAGGCAATAATTCGAAAGTCAAAGTTTGACGATGTTAAAAAGTCCCTGCATAATGTTGAAGTAAATTTTTTCAGCTATTGGGATGTAACTGGAGTTGGAAATGAAAAACAGGGACACGTATATCGTGGTATCAGTTACAGCACCTCCGAAATTCAAAGACGTTTTTTGTCTATCGTAGTAAATGACGATTTTGTTCAACCTACAATAGATGCCATTATAAATTCTGCTGCAACTGACAAGGTGGGTGATGGTAAAATTTTCATCACCACTGTAGATGAAGCCTATCGAATTAGGACGGGCGAAAAAGGAGGAAATTCACTTAATTAAAAATATAAAAATCAAAAATTATGGAAAGTACTGCACTTTTTACTGCTAATAATGTATGGATGATGATCTGTACAGCACTTGTATTTTTTATGCATTTAGGCTTCTCTTTTTTAGAGATTGGTCTTACACGTCAGAAGAATACAGTAAACATTTTATTTAAAAATTTCTTTGTTATCACCGCAGGGTTATTACTTTATGCTATAGGTGGTTTTAACTTAATGTATCCTGGATTTGAAGAAGGAGCTACTGGCTTTTTTAAATTTGCAGGATTTGGGATTGAGCCTCCAGAAGGGGGCATGACTTCTGCCTATGCTGATGGAGGTTACACCTGGTGGACCGATTTTCTTTTTCAAGGCATGTTTGCTGCCACTGCAGCAACAATAGTTTCAGGTGCTGTAGCTGAGAGAATTAAATTGAATAGCTTTATGCTTTTCACTATTGTATATGTTGGATTAGTATATCCAATTATAGGATCATGGAAATGGGGTGGTGGATTTTTAGATCAGTGGGGTTTTTACGATTTTGCAGGGTCTACCCTAGTTCATTCTGTAGGTGGATGGGCTGCACTAATTGCTGTATATTTTTTAGGAGCTCGAGTAGGTAAGTTTGGTTCTGATGGAAAACCTAAAGCAATTCCAGGACATAACATTCCGGTTGCTGCTGCTGGAGTATTAATACTTTGGTTAGGGTGGTTTGGATTTAATGGTGGCTCTGTATTATCTGCTGATCCTGAATTAACTTCTTTAACATTAGTAACAACTTGTCTTGCTGCAGCTGCTGGCGGAATAGCTTCAAGCATTGTTTCTAATATTTTATACAAAAATTTTGACTTAACTATGTTTATGAATGGCGTCTTGGGGGGGCTTGTTGGGATCACGGCTGGTGCTGATCTTATGAGTCCTATGGACGCCATATTTATTGGAATTATTGCTGGGGCTATTATTGTTTTTGGTGTTTCTCTGATAGACAGACTAAAGCTAGATGACCCAGTTGGTGCAATTGCAGTCCATTTAATATGTGGAATTTGGGGAACATTAGCGGTAGGTGTTTTCGGAGATATGGCTGGAATAGATCAATTTATAATCCAGTTAATTGGTGTGGGTATAGTTGGCGCGTTTTCAGTTATTACTTCTTTTATTATAATTATTACTATTAAAAAAACCATTGGTCTTCGTGTTGAAAATGAGGAAGAAATAAAAGGTCTCGATCTGGCTGAACATGGAATGGATGCGTATGCAGATTTCCGATTAAACCAGCATTAATTAAATTTATACTCAATATTGATTTATAAGAATGTTATCTCCCGCAAACGCGGGAGATTTTTTTTAGCTATTTTTGATTAAAATTTTTTTATGCGCTTTGCTATTTGCCTTCTAATTCTTACTATTTCATCAACTTTATTTGCACAAAACAAAAGTAATTCAACAACTGAAGGGCCCTATAATCAATTAATTATTCGTGGAGCAACACTGATTAATGGAAATGGTGCCCCACCGATTAGCCCAGTTGATATTACCGTAGAAAACGATAAAATTACAGGAATAAGTGTTGTAGGATATCCTGGAGTTCCAATAAATAATAGTAAAAGACCTCAATTAAAAGTTGGAGGTCAAGAAATCGATGCAACTGGAATGTATGTTTTGCCAGGATTTATTGACATGCACGGACACATTGGGGGTGTTTCTCAAGGAGCAGATTGGGAGTATGTATTTAAGCTTTGGCTTGCTCACGGAGTTACAACTGTCCGTGAACCTAGTGGTCGTGGAGTAGAATACGCAGTTAACTTAAAAAAGCGAAGTGCTAAAAATGAAATTATTGCTCCTAGAATCCTAGCTTACACTGGTTTTGGTCAGGGTAGCAAAAAACCCATAACAAGTGAAGAGCAAGCACGTGAATGGGTTCGACAAAATGCAAAGAATGGTGCAGATGGAATTAAATTTTTTGGTGCTGAGCCCCATGTAATGACTGCAGCATTAGATGAAAATAAAAAATTAGGTTTACGTTCCGCATGTCATCATGCTCAAATGAGTGTTGCTAGGTGGAATGCTTTACATTCTGCTCGCGCTGGTTTAACAACATTGGAACACTGGTATGGTCTACCTGAAGCTCTATTTGAAGATCGTACAGTTCAAAATTATCCACTTGACTATAATTATCAAAATGAACAACATCGTTTTGGAGAAGCTGGAAGACTTTGGAAACAAGCTGCAAAACCATATTCAGATCATTGGAATAGTGTAATGAATGAGATGATTGATTTGGATTTCACAATGGTTCCAACATTTAATATATATGAAGCCAGCAGAGATCTTCATAGGGCAAGAAGAGCTGAATGGCACGAGGATTATACTTTACCTTCACTTTGGCGTTTTTATCAGCCAAGTAAAATTTCTCATGGTTCTTATTGGCATTTTTGGGGTACTGAAGAAGAGGTAGCATGGAAAGAAAACTTTAAACTATGGATGATATTTGTAAATGAATATAAAAATAGAGGTGGAAGAGTAGCTACGGGTTCTGATTCTGGCTTTATTTTTCAACTATATGGATTTGCCTATATCCGGGAGATGGAAATGTTAAGAGAAGCAGGTTTTCATCCTTTGGAAATAATCCGCTCAGCTACCTTAAATGGTGCCGAAGCACTTGGAATAGACAATGAAACCGGATCAATCGAAATAGGAAAAAGTGCTGATTTTGTAATTGTTGAAGAGAATCCACTTAAAAATTTCAAAGTTCTTTATGGAACTGGCGCAATCAAGCTTACAGAAGACAATAAAGTTACACGAGTCGGTGGTGTAAAGTATACAATTCGTCAAGGAGTGATATATGATGCTAAAAAACTTCTTTTGGAAGTGAAGCAAATGGTTGATAAGGCTAAAAAAGAAGAGATGTTTAAAATTTCACAACCTGGAAAATAAAAAGAATTTTGAAAAAACTTACATTATTAATGTACTGCCCCGATCAAAAGGGAATAATAGCTGACGTAACACAATTCATTCATAAAAACAATGGAAACATTATTTACATAGACCAATATGTAGATCGAGTCCATAAAAGTTTTTTTATGCGTGTTGTAATAGAAAGTGAATTCAAAAAAAGTTCATTCGATGATTTTAAATACTCCTTTAACACAGAAATAGGAGAACACTATTCTCTAAAATGTTCATTTTATTTAGCTGAAAACTTACCAAATATGGCTGTATTTGTATCAAAATATGATCACTGTTTATATGATATATTATCACAACAACGTTCTGGTAAATTAGCATGTAAAATACCATTCATATTGAGTAATCACGAAGATTTAAGTTTCATTGCAAAACAATTTGATGTTCCCTTTTACTATATTCCTGTAGAAAAGAATGATAAGGATGAAGCAGAAAAAAAACAGCTAAAATTATTAAAGTCACACAAAGTTGATTGTATTGTTCTAGCAAGATATATGCAGATTTTATCTAGTAAACTTTTGGATGCATATCCAAATCGAATAATTAATATACATCATTCTTTTTTGCCCGCTTTTCCTGGCGCAAAACCATATCACTCAGCTTTTGAGCGAGGAGTTAAAATCATAGGTGCTACTAGTCACTATGTAACTGAAGAACTCGATGCTGGTCCAATAATTGAACAAGATATAGTAAGAGTAACACATGAACACGAGGTAGATGATTTCATATTAAAGGGTCAAGATTTAGAAAGGATTGTGTTATTACGTGCCCTAAAATATCACTGTGATAGGAAAATTATGGTATATAACAACAAAACTGTAATCTTTAATTAGTCCTCCAAAAGATGGGACAGTAGAGAATTATTAAATTGATCAGACTTATCAATGTTTACGACATGCCCAGAACCGGCTATAGTGACTAGAGATGAGGATTTATGATTGTTAACAATTTTTTTTACAAAAGGTAAAAACATATAATCTTGCTCACCCATTAAATATAATATAGGTGTTTTGAATTCAAGTGCTCTAATTTTTTCTAATAAAGGTAAAATAGAGTTAGTTAATTTATACCATCGTTTAAATTCTTTTTGAGAAAGTTTTTTAGCCTCGTTAATGAAATATGCCCTAGATTTTCTATGATTTTTGTAAGGCATAATTACATAAGCAAAAAAGGTATAAATCCAGATAAATGGAAGAATACTTTGTGTTAGTTTTCCCAAAAACATTAAAAGTCTGGATTGTAAATTTAGATTCAATATAGCGCCTCCTAGACATATTTTCTCAACCCTATTTTGATGGTTAAAAAGCATGTATTGTATTAAAATACTTCCTAAAGATATACCTACAAAATGTGACTTTTCAATTTTATTATAATCCAAAACCTCGATAACATCATTTATGATTTGGTCAAAATTATATTGAACCTCATCTGGAGGTGCTTTTGATTTACCGTGACCTCTTAAATCAATCAATAACACATTGAAATATTTCTTAAAAAAACGAACCTGATTAAACCATATGGAGGAGCTACCTCCAGCACCATGAATAAATGTAATCCACTTTTCAGATTTATTTACTGAAGGATAAATAACATAATGAAGCATTAGATTAGACCTTTCGATTTTAGTAGTATTTGCATTTCCTTCTGCAACTTTTCTGCTTGGTATGCAGCTGCATCGGCAAAATCATTTTTTTGAGAAGCATAAATAATTCCCCTTGATGAATTTACTAATAAACCACATTGACTGTTCATTCCATTATCAGCAACTTCAGTGAGACTACCACCCTGGACCCCTACTCCAGGTACAAGCAAAAAAGAATTAGGAACTAATTTTCGAATAGACAAAAAAGCTTCCGCTTTTGTTGCGCCGACTACATACATAAGCCGCTCCGAATTTTTCCAATTTAAGCTGGTTTTTATTACTTTTTCATACATAGGCTGTTGATTTTCTTTGGTATATTGAAAATCATCAGCACTTTTATTTGAGGTTAAAGCTAATAGTATTGCAAACTTATCTTTAAATCTCAAAAAAGGTTCAACAGCCTCTCGACCCATGTAGGGAGCTACAGTTACAGAATCAACGCAATATGTTTTAAAAAAGGCGTTCGCATATCTATTGGCTGTATTTCCTATATCACCCCTTTTCGCATCTGCAATAGTAAAATGGTCAGGATAGTTAGTGTTTAAATAATCAATTACTTTTTCAAAAGCACTCCAGCCTTTTGGACCGTATGATTCAAAAAAAGCTAAATTAGGTTTATAGGCAACTGTAAAATTGTGGGTGGAATCTATAATAGCTTTTGCAAAAGAAAAAACTGGATCTTCTTCTTTAAGTAAATAAGGAGGTATTTTTTCCAAATCTATATCTAAACCTACGCAAAGAAAGGAAGCCTTGGCTTTAATTTGTTCAAAAAGAAATGTATTGGTCATAGTACTTCTCCAGCTTCTTTTAATTTCTCTGTATTCTGGTACAACTTTAGTTCATCAATAATTTTTTGAATATCGCCATTTATAAAATTAGGAAGGTCATAAAGGGTAATTCCTATTCGATGATCAGTCACTCTTCCTTGTGGATAATTATAAGTTCGAATCTTTGCAGACCTATCACCTGAGGAAACGAGAGAATTTCTCTTTTCAGCATCAGAAGCTAGTTTTTTAGAAAGCTCTAGTTCATATAACCTGGATCGGAGTACTTTTAGGGCCTTGTCCTTGTTTTTATGCTGTGATTTTTGATCTTGGCATTGTGCAACGATACCAGTAGGTTCATGAGTAAGACGGACAGCCGAATAAGTTGTATTAACAGATTGCCCACCTGGTCCTGAGGAACAGAAATAATCAATTCTAACTTCATTCATATCAATTTCCACATCAAATTCTTCCGCCTCAGGTAGAACCATAACAGTAGATGCTGATGTATGAACTCGACCTTGAGTTTCAGTTTGAGGAACACGTTGAACTCGATGAACTCCAGATTCATATTTCAAAGTTCCATAGACATCTTCACCGGACACTTCAAATATTATTTCTTTGAATCCACCTGATGTTCCATCACTAGAATCGACAAAGCTAACATTCCAGTTTTTAGACTGACAGTATTTAGTATACATCCGGTATAGATCTCCTGCAAAAATACTTGCCTCATCTCCACCAGTACCAGCTCGAATTTCAATCACAACATTTTTAGCATCTTCAGGATCTTTGGGTATTAGTAAAAATTTAATTTCCTCTTCTAATTCTGGGAGTTGATCCTTTAAGGATTCAACTTCCATTTTAGCCATAGAAATCATTTCACTATCTACTTCATTTTTAATCAAAAGTTCAGCTTCATTTAGGTTAGAAAGCAAAGTATTATATACTTTGATTTTTTCTACCATTACTGAAAGGTCTTTATATTCTTTATTAAGTTTAATGTACCTTTTTTGATCTGAAATTATATTTGGTTGAATAATAAGATCAGATACCTCGTCGAACCTTTGTTGAATTATTTGTAATTTTTCTATCATTAGATTACAAATTTACAAATTGTAAGAGTATTTTAAACTTGATCTCTACTTTAAGACGATCGAATAATCAATATCAAGCAAATTTTCCATTTTTACAGATAAAAATGATGGTAATTTTATTCCAAAATCGGTAGGAACAAGTTTAAAGTTTCCTGTTATTTTCCAAATTTCATTTTTTGTGTTCAAGTTTCCCAATAATTCTTTCTCTATTTTAATTCCATGAAAATTGAAAGTGCCTTTTAAATTAACTTTATCCTCAACTATATTGATAGATTGTGAATAAAATCTTATTTCAGGATATTTAAGTGCTTCAAGGACCTCAAGAGAATGAGCATCTCTACCCGGGTTTCCACTGTCAAAATCCCTTACATAAATTAAAATAGCTATTTTCTCAATTTTATTACTTTTTGGATTGAGAATTGCAATTCCATTTACATTATTATTAATTCCCTCCCAAGAATGTAGCAAATGATCACCTTTATATTTTACTGATGACTCTTCTGCCTGAATTTTTAATTGAATGTCTTGTGCAAAATTAAATTTGAGACAAAAAATTAATGCCAAAAATGATAATTTTATTTTCATTAGTTAAATTTAAATACTAACATAGCTGCTGCGAAACTTCCAACAGCAGTGTAAGCTGAGTATTTATGAATTTTTTTATTTCGATTTTTAAAAATACCTGTCATCACCATAGCTGAAAAATGAATCGAAGCTAAATATTTGTGAGCTTTAATTGAATTTAAACCTTTATATTTTTTATTGATTAATGGAGGGGGCGAAAATAAAGATAAACCAGCGCCAGTAAAATAACTTAGAGTAGTAAGATTTCCAACAGTTTTATGGGTCCTGTATAGACCTTCCTCCCAGTTATTATAAAGTTTACCCCCTAAAAATCCCTGAGTTACCATTCCAGCCAACGTTAAATAGCCAATTATTTGATGTACTTTCAACATTGATCGTCTTAATTTTAGTTCTTTTTCTCGTTGCTCAGTATTAAGAGGGGATATTCCAGTTATTCGAAACAATCCGTTCTCTCCCCAAAGAAACCTTTGTGTAAAAATCATTCTCTCAGGTAAGAGAGATTCATCACTTTTAATATCCTGTCTTATCGAGCTGAATAAATCCTCACTTTGCGCTAAAAGGCAAAAAGGAGTGGATAGTAGAGATAAATGGAAAAGTGTTATTGATATTTTCTTTTTCAATATTTTTTTATCTAATTAGGATATTCAAATGTACCATATTTTGTTACCAAGGTTAATTTTTTTTCATGGGATTTTTCTACCCTCCCTATTATTTTAGCATCAACAGAAAAAGATTTTGATATTTTTATAATTTTCTCGGCAGTTTCAGGACTTACATACAACTCCATACGATGTCCCATATTAAAAACTTGGTACATTTCTCTTGGTGAGGTACCTGACTCTTTCTGAATTAAATCAAATAACGGAGGAACTAAAAACAGTTCATCTTTAATTATATGCAAATTGTCAATAAAATGCAAAATCTTCGTTTGAGCACCTCCACTACAATGAACCATACCAAAAATAGAATCTCTACCTAATTGATTAAAAATTTTCTTAACAACAGGGGCATAAGTTCTAGTGGGGGAAAGAAGAAGCTTTCCTACGTTTATTGGAACACCTTCCATAATTTCAGTCAAAGAACGAGAGCCAGAATAAATCAAATCTTTAGGCAGCAATGGATCATAGCTTTCAGGGTATTTTTTAGCTAAGGATTTCGAAAATACATCATGTCGTGCTGAAGTAAGTCCATTACTTCCTATACCTCCATTGTACTCTTTCTCATAATTTGAAATTCCAGAAGATGATAATCCCACAATAACATTTCCTGATTTAATATTAGCATTGTCAATCACATCTTTTTTATCAATACGAGCCATGACTGTGGAATCAACTATAATTGTTCTAACCAAATCTCCAACATCAGCGGTTTCCCCGCCTGTACTATGTATACTGACTCCCCATTTTCTAAGTTCGTCTAACAAATCTTCAGTCCCTTCTATAATCGCTGAAACAACTTCCCCAGGAATATGGTTTTTGTTTCTTCCAATGGTTGAAGAAAGTAAAATATTTTCTGTAACTCCAACACAAAGTAAATCGTCTATATTCATTATTAAAGCATCTTGGGCTATTCCCTTCCAAACTGAAAGATCACCTGTCTCTTTCCAGTACATGTAAGCTAGGGAGGATTTAGTGCCTGCACCATCAGCGTGCATAACTAATGCATGATCTTTACTTGATGTTATATAATCTGGTATTATTTTACAAAAAGCTTTTGGATAAAGGCCTTTATCAATGTTTTTGATAGCGCTATGCACATCTTCTTTTTGAGCAGAAACACCGCGTTGACTATAGCGATTTGACATATTTTAAATTTCTACAAAATTAAGTTTTTTGTTTTTGTTTTTTAATAACGTAGTTTATAGTTATTAACGAATAAACAATAACTCTCTATATTTTGCGAGTGGCCAAATAGAATCATCAATTGTGAGCTCTAATTTATCACAGTGATCTCGTATTTCATTTAAATAAGGAATCACCATCTTGGCATAAGCCATAGCCTTTTTATTTACATCTTCAATTTTGTTTGCATTTTTTCGTGCTAACACCATTTGATCAACACCATTTATTATTTTTTTTATGTGATCAGATATTTCTTCTAAGATTATTAGTTGATCATTTGCATGAGATTTAAACTTTTCACCAAAAATTTCTTTAATACCCTTTACATTTTTAATCAATATATTTTGATATCTAATTGCTGTAGGAATAATATGATTTAATGACATATCACCTAATGTTCTAGATTCAATCTGTATCTCTGATATATAAGACTGCATATCTACTTGACATCGTGCATGTAATTCAACAGAACTAAAAACTTTTAAATTTTCAAAAAGATCTACAGAAGACTTATCAAGATAAGCAAGAAGTGACTCGGGTGTTAGTTTCATGTCTCTTTTATTGGTTTTTTCTGATGTATTTGCCTTCTTTTTCCCCTCATAATCTTCCAATAAAAAATCTTTTATCTCGATAATTATTTCCCGTAAAATATTGAAAATAGCATCATCTTTTTTCATGTTTTTAGTATCTACTAAATTATCAACACCTTTCTTAAAATCTAGAAGTTGCTCTGTGACTATTGCGTTTAAAACTGTTATTGCTTTAGCAGAATTTGATTTTGATCCCACCGATCTGTATTCAAATTTATTTCCAGTGAACGCAAATGGAGAAGTACGATCGCTATCTGTATTGTCTAATAAAATTTCAGGAATTTTACCAATCACATTTAATTTTAAATCCGTTTTTTCTTTTGGCGACAACTTTCCCTTTGATACATTTTCTAAATCTTCAAGGACTTGAGTTAGATGTTTTCCAATAAAGATTGAGAGAATTGCCGTTGGAGCATCATTTTGACCTAATCGTAAATCATTACTTGCTGATACTGATGAAGCTCTTAATAATGCTTCATGTTTTAAGACAGCTGCAATTGAGTTAACAAAGAATGATAAAAATTGTAAATTACCCATAGGAGTCTTACTTGGACTCAAAAGGTTTATACCCGTATTAGTGTTCAATGACCAATTTGTATGCTTACCAGAACCATTAATATGATGAAATGGTTTTTCATGTAAAAGAACTATAAAGTTATGCTTGTAGGCAACTTTATCCATCAAATCCATCAACAAAGCGTTATGATCAACCGCAATGTTTGCAGCTTCGAAAACAGATGCAATTTCATATTGACTTGGAGCTACTTCATTATGTTTTGTTTTAATTGGTATTCCCAGGAGTCTACACTCAAATTCTAGCTCATTCAGACAGATACTTACTCTGGAAGGTATTGAACCAAAATAATGATCACTAAATTGTTGGCCTTTAGAAGGCATGTGTCCCATTAGAGTTCTCCCTGTTAACATTAAATCTGGTCTTGTTTGAGCTAGTGCACGGTCAACAAGAAAAAATTCTTGCTCCCAGCCCATAGTTGCAGTGACTTTACTGATATTCTTGTCAAAAAAACGACAAACTTCTGTAGCTGCCTCGTCTAATTTTTCAAGTGATTTTAAAAGGGGGCTTTTATAATCCAATGCCACTCCGGTATATGAAACAAAAGTTGTTGGGATACATAGGGTTGTTTCATATAAAAAAGCTGGCGAGGATGGATCCCATGTAGAATATCCTCTTGCTTCAAAAGTATTTCTAATACCACTATTTGAAAAGTTCGGAAAATCAGGGATTTGCTGGACCAACTGTTCTCCTTCAAATTTTTCAAGTTGATTTCCAGAATTATCTAAATCAAAAAAAGAATCGTGCTTTTCTGCCGTAGCACCAGTTAGTGGTTGAAACCAATGAGTAAAATGTGTAGCACCATTTGAAATTGCCCATGACTTCATCGCCGCTGCAATTTGGTCAGCAATAATTGAGCTTATAGGTATTTGCTTCTCAATAGATTGCTGCATCTGGTAAAATGTTTTCTCGCTTAAGTATTTTTGCAACTTAGTTCGATCAAATACATGCTTAGCAAAATCTCTTGGATCAATCTTAATTTTTTTAACAAGATTTGGTTCTGAGGATAGTTTTTTAAGTATTTTTTTTCGTAGCGTTTGCATAAAATAACGAGATTATTAAGCTCTCAAAGATAGGAATTTTGAATATTTGTTTGTGATTATTAAAAATATTGAGATAAATTAAATTTTTGCCCTAAAAAAATAGGGGGTTAATAAAAATTAATTATTGTTAATTTCTTTATTGCATATCATAAAAGGGGGGTCATTTTAATCCATTATTTTAGTTAAAAATTTTTAATCATGAGTAAAGCTAAACTTGAATATATATGGTTAGATGGTTATCAACCGACAGCTAACCTTAGAAGTAAAACTAAAATTGTAACTGATTTTAAAGGAACTTTAAATGACTGCCCAATGTGGTCTTTTGATGGATCTTCAACACTTCAAGCAGAAGGAAATTCGTCTGACTGTTTATTGAAACCTGTAGCATTGTATCAGGATCCTGATCGAAAAAATGGATGGCTAGTTATGACAGAGGTTTTAAATGCAGACGGAACCCCGCACATTTCTAATGGAAGAGCAACTATTGACGACGATGATAATGACTTCTGGTTCGGTTTTGAACAAGAATACTTTTTGTGGGACCCAGAAACAAACCTTCCATTAGGCTTTCCGAGAGACCAAACTCCTCAAGGTCAGTTCTATTGTTCTGTAGGTGCCAAAAATGCTTTTGGTCGTGAAATGATTGAAGAACATCTTGATCAATGCATTGAAGCTGGAATAAATGTTGAAGGAATAAATGCTGAGGTAGCCTCTGGACAGTGGGAGTATCAATGCTTTGCTCAGGGAGCAAAACTTGCTGGGGATGAGATGTGGATATCTCGATACCTATTAGAGCGGTTAGGTGAAAAGTATGGTTTAGCTATTGATTGGCACCCAAAACCTCTCGGTGATACTGATTGGAATGGCTCTGGTATGCATGCTAATTTCTCTAATGAAATCCTCCGAACATGTGGTTCTCAGGAAACTTACGAAAAGATTTGTGAAGCCTTTCGACCTGTTGTTAAAGAACATATAGAAGTATATGGAGCTCACAACGATCAGCGTCTAACAGGAAAACACGAGACTCAATCAATCGACGAATTCAGCTTTGGTATATCAGATCGAGGAGCTTCAATTAGGATCCCGATTTTAACTGTAGAGAAAGGATGGAAAGGTTGGCTAGAAGATAGAAGACCAGCTTCTAATGGAGATCCATACAAAATTGCCTCTCGAATAATAAAAACAGTTAAATCAGCTAAAATTTAGCCTGTTTTTATATAAAAAAACAAAACCTCCTTGTTTAAAAGTAAGGAGGTTTTTTTATATCAGTTTATTTATAAATAAAAGGTAAAATAATAATAATAAAATACCCTCTGCCCTGCCTAACTTCATTTTATTTGGAAAAAACACAAGAGGTAGTATAAGAAATGCCAGGGAGACCATCCAAATCAAATCACTATCAATAAGGCCTTTATCTGAAATTACTATTGGTGAAAGTATTCCAGTTATTCCAATAACACCCAGCATATCAAAAATATTAGATCCTATTAGATTACCTAAAGAAATATTTTGTTCCTTATTTATGATTGCGACTATAGATGTAGATAATTCTGGAATACTTGTCCCAAAAGCAATGATTGTTACGCCGATAATCCTTTCACTAATTCCCAGCTTTGAAGCTAAACTCACTGCACCTTTAATTAAAACCTCAGATCCAAGCCACAAGAAAAAACTACCAAAAATTAATAAAGAAAATATTTTTAAAAATTTCATACTTGTATCTACGTCAATCTCTTGATCATTAATTCTATTTTTTTGAAAAAGAAAAAGAGATATAAGATAGGCTACTAGAACAGCAATAAATAAAATTGACTCAAATAGAGTTAAGGTGTAATCACTTTTTAAAAGAAAATAAAAAAGCAGAGTAACAAAAATCATTGCAGGCCAATCATACTTGATAAAAATTTTATCGATTTTAATTGGTGTTATAAATACAACAATTCCAAGAACTAGAGCTAGGTTAGCTATGTTTGAACCAACAATATTTCCTACCGCTAAGTCGGGATAGCCATTTAAAGCAGCATTAATACTTACTATGAGTTCTGGAGCAGAGGTTGCAAAAGATACAACCGTCATGCCTACAACTATTTTTGGAATATTTAGTCGTAGAGAAAATAAAATAGCTGAGTCTAAAACCCAATCCCCTCCTTTTATCAATAATATAAGTCCTAAGACAATTGCTAAATATTCCATAATTAAAATTCCTACAATATACACTGAAGTTTAAGAATCTTAAAGCCTTAAAATAAAAAGAAAATAATTTTATTTATTCATTAATGATTTACAATTCTGCAGGTAATTTTAAGGAATTAAGGAGCAGAAATCATTTTTTAAATATCCTAATCAGATAGTAGATGCCTAAAGAACCTAATCCTGCTATTAATAGTTTATCTGCATATTGCCAAGACAAAAGCTTAAACAGGATAGCAAAACAAGTGACAGAAAATCCAAAATATTTAAGCTTTAAAATCATATATTAATATTAAAGAAATTATTTTTTTTAAATAATTGTGTAAAAACAAAAAGTGAAAAACCCATACAAAAGTAACCTATTGCATCAAAATATTTTCCATCTAAAAGGCTATTAATCGTAACAATGACAAAAATTGAGAGTGTAGTAAAACTTAAGATTTTGATTAGTTTGTTTTTATTTATCATTTAAAATAAAGTTATGGAATTAAGTATAAGTAAAAAAGAAAAACACGGAGTAGAGATATTGTAAAGTTTTTATATTGCATCTTATTAATCATAAATCAATGAAAAAGTTATTTGTAATGTTTCTATGCATTTTAATGTTTTCTTGTTTCAAAACAGACATAAAGCAATATGAGACTTGGAATCAAGACCCTGCAACTAAAGTAAGTGGATTACAAATTAATGCTGTACGAAGTCAATATAATGCTCATAGCGGAAAAAAATTTTTATCTAAATATGATGAAACAATGTGGGCAGATACAGAAAATTATTTTAGCTCCTTTTCTGATATAAAATTTGATATTGATATAAGGTTTTTTAATGCTGCTGAACATTTCATATCCTTCTTTAATATTGGTGAAGATATTTCATATTGTAAAGGATGGAAAAAAGGTGAAAACACTTATGATGGAAAAAAATGGAATATAACTATTAAAAAAGATGAGTGGGATGTTTTTTGGTTTGATTATGATTATTACGGGACTGGTCAAGAAATTGAATATACAATAACCTATAAATACGAAGTAATTGATGGTTTACTCCATTTTTCAAACTCTGAAGATCAATCATTTATTTTTCATCCATCAGATAAAAATTACTCAAAAGGATTAATCGACACAGATGAAATAATTGAACAAGAAGGTTGTCTGTTCTTGTAATTAGGATAAACTAAATCATCGGTATATCCTCTTCATAAAGTTACAGTAGATGAAAAAGAAAGGATGGACAGGGTTCGTGCATATGAAGAAAAACACGGCGTTAAGATATTATAAGTATATTGAACTATCTTAAAACCAACACAATGAAAAAGCTACTTCTTGTTTTACTGTTTATTTCGTCAACCGTGTCTTGTTCTCCAGATGAAGAAACTCTAACTACAACAACAGAGCCCATATTTCCTATTTATTTAGACTCTAATGGAATTACAATAAAAGCATATGATTTTGCTTTAGTTGGGAATGAATATGAACTTAATGGAGTAAGCTATACTGTTGTCGATGATTCAACTATTGATGCCCAAATAGCAAACGCTAATGTTAACCTATGTACAACATTTGTAAATAATATGAGCGAACTATTTAAAGATAATTCATCGTTTAACTCTGACATTAATTTTTGGGATACTTCAAGTGTTACTTCAATGAATAGTATATTTGAAAATGCAACAGCATTTAATCAAGATATTGGTAATTGGGATACTTCAAGTGTGACTGATATGTCAAGTATGTTTTATGAAGCATCATCATTCAATCAAGATATTGGTAACTGGAATACTTCAAGTGTGACTGATATGGTTGGTATGTTTTATGAAGCATCATCATTCAATCAAGACATAGGCAGTTGGGATACTTCTAAAGTGACTAGTATGGAACGAATGTTCTGGGCTGCTGATGCATTCAATCAAGACCTTTCAGGATGGTGTGTTTCTAATATTAGTTCTGAACCTGCTGGGTTTGCAACTTCTTCCCTAACAAACTTTAAGAAACCTGTCTGGGGGACTTGTCCTTAAACCCCAGTCATATCATCTTCAGTAAGTTCTGGGATTTGTGATTCTTTAAGTGTAACCGTAACAGGTTAACAGGGTCGTTGGATAATAGTACCATATAATAATAAACCCCCAAAAAGGAAAACGATTTGGATTCCAATAGGGGGGTTCAAGAGTAGGTTTCTCCGCTTCCTTTTTTAATGTCTTACGAAGCAACTAATTCTTATGGTGCTGCAGTTGAAGGTTTTGAAATGCTTGAATTTAATGCAAAGCTAAAAGAAACAGCAGGTAGTGTTATGTTAAGAATGAATTAAACACGAAGTAAAAAATTCTTTAGTATTTAGTAAAAAAGGATGTTATATTTGCCCCTCACAATAAGTGAAAAACAATATTTTGTAATACGTAGTGTAATACTTGATTGTTAACAGAGGCACAAAATGTCCTCTAACTTATTGTCTAACAACATTTTGGCCTCGTAGCATAACTGAATAGTGCACTTGATTACGGCTCAAGAGGTTGCAGGTTTGAATCCTGCCGAGGTCACATATAAACAAAGGGCTCACGTAAAGTGGGTCTTTTTTTTTACCCCTCCAACTCACAAAAAGCTCACAAAAAAGCCTATTTTTTGGGTCTAAAAACCCGTAAAACGATTTAATCCAATTTTTGATTTTAACCATATTTGGAGAAAGCCAAACAAAGTAGAAGAAAAGAGAAAGACCAATTGCATTAATATAGTCTGCATTTACAATGTTAAGAATTATTAAAGCTATACATCCTATACCAGTTATATATCCAACAATAATCCAAAATTTGCTCATGTTGTAAATATAACATAGATACAGCTTAAAAAAAAACCCTCCGCATAGGAGGGTGATTTAGTTTAAAGCTTCATTTAATTACCATGCAAAATGAACTAATTCCATATTCATAGTTCCGTGAAATTTCCTACTTGCTGTTCCATATTTTGCCGCCATTTCTTCAGCAAAAGTTGGATTCCATTCAACTTCCGGTGCATCAGGGTTTAATATTTCAGTTATTATATGGGTAACAGGTTTATAAGCATTTTCAGTACGATCAACAATTTCATTTAATTCCCAATAAAGTCTTGACTTTGATTCTTTATGATAGGGTGCAAAAAATTTATTTTCAAAATCCACATAGTCTTCGTTCAATTGTTCTACGCCAATATATTTTGCATTAATTCCTGTTGCAGGTGCTGCTCCATCAGCAAGAAAAGCTCCCAATCCTTTATTGGTATACATGACTGATTTATTACGATATTTATTGCCCATAGTTTGTTGGGTATATTTTTTAACAATGGATCTTTTAGTTTTACCTTTATGAGCAACTTTGATTTCGTTTTCCCACCATTCGGTAGATTTAGAGCTCATCTCTTTCATCTGCTCTTCATTAGCGTAAATATTATAAATTAAATAATCTGCCCAACCCTTATTTTCCTCTGTTGGTAAAACTTTCCATACAAACCAAGCAATTTGTTTACCTTCTTTTACTTGTTTTTCTTTTATAGTTTTCCAAAACCCTTCAAAATCTACATACTCATTATCGAGCCCTTCGTTTAATGTAACTTCTTCTATTTGACGATAGACAGAAGACCAATCTTGAGCTTGGAGACTAATAGATAGAATAAAAATAGTTGCAATAAATAACTTCTTCATTTTAATAAATTTATGATTAATAATACTCCTAAGATATAGAGAATGGATTACATATCAAATCCCACACACTTGTTTCAATAGAAAAACAGTTTTCTTAAACCCATGCCCATGTTTTAGGTTTAATGCAATTTTATTTTATATTTTAGATTAAATGAAAAAATTAATTCTATTTTTTTTTCTTGTATTTCTAAACAGTTGTTCAACCAACGAAGACGATATCGTAGACTCTGATATAGGTTGGTTTTTTACAGTACTGAATGATTGTAAAGACCCATCTGCTCCTGCCGCTACTAATTATTGTGTATCTAAAAAAACTTATGACTACCTGGTTAATGATTACCCCGATGGTGTTAGTTGCGAATATCTAGTGTTTACAGATATTAATGGTGTAAGTCAATCAGGCTATGTTGTAGCTTATGGTTTTTCTGATAACTGTGAAAATTATAAAAGTTTTTAATACTCGTACTTTAGATAAATAAAACATTCTAATTTGAAATGAAAAAGGTCTCTAAATATCATAGATTCTTTTTAATTTGAAATCTTCTTTTGTTTGACGAATTTATATACAAGTAAAATCCAACCAAAAATTAAAAAACATCCACCTATTGGGGTAATGGGACCTAGCCAGCTAAGTTCGATATTGACTATCGACTGAATTGATAAAAGGAAAATACTAAAGGAAAAAAATATTGTGCCTACAATAAAAAAAATAGCAATCCATTTTTTTTCTTCAATTGATAATATTGATAATATCAATAGTGCAAGTCCGTGATACATCATATACCTAAGACCTACATCAATCGATTCAATGGCTGTATAAGGAAGTATTTTTTTTAAAGCATGGCTATTAAAAGCACCAATGATTACAGATAATAATGCAAATAATGCTCCAAATAACTTATCTATTTTCACAATTTAAAATTTCAAAATAACCATTTGTCCATATTGATTACTTGGATGAATTTAATGAAAACCAGCTTTTATTAAAAATAAAATCCACCCAACGATAAGGAAAGTTCCTCCAATTGGTGTAATTGGGCCTAACCATTTTAGTTTGATTTTAAAAAAAGATTGAAGCGATAGAAAGAAAATACTAAATGAAAAAAGTAATACTCCAAAAACAAAGAATATTGCAACCCATATTTTTTCTTCAAACGGCATAATAGCTAATATCAACAATGCTAGTCCATGATACATCATGTACCTAACTCCCACCTCAAAAGATTGTAATTCAGCTTCTGAAAGAGATTTTCTTAGTGAATGAGCACCAAAAGCTCCTAGGATTACAGAAAACATAGTAAAAACAATCCCGAAAAACTCGATGAATTTCATGTTAAGTAAAGTTTTATTTAAAAAATATTTTGTTACTGTAATTGATGCAAACCATCATAAAAGTTTATAAATAATATAGACCAATTATTACACCAATAAACCCTCCAATTAGCAATGCTACAATCATAACAATATTTGAGGTTTTTTTATCTGAATAAAGTTTTGAGGCTAACCGATTTAAAAAATCAAGTTGTTTTGGATAAATTGATTTATCATCTAATGATCTATATATTTTTAGTGCTTTTTGAATAATAATTATTCCTAAAATTTCTAACAGGATAACTGCTAATAAGAAATAAATTTGAGTTTTTGAATCACCAGGATTAGCTAATAGAATTATAATACCAGAAAAAATAGCTAGATAGGCATAAATTATAGTTTTCCAAAAGTCTTTCTTAGTTTTCATTTAATGGAATTCAAGTGAAATATATCAATATCAATATATTAGTGTTAAATTAACGAATAATATTATGATTCTGTGACTCTCATTTTAAAAATATTTAAAAACAATAATTATTTAAAGATACTTGTCTTTTCAATTTTATTGAACTCCTGTTCATCTAATGAAAAATCAAAAATTTACTCTGAAGAAATACAGACTCTCGTAAATTATGTTCAAGATAAAAGTGATTTTAATTATACGATAAAGGACACCATAAAATATAATGGTGCTTCATTATACAGGATTAAAATGGATTCTGGAAACTGGTTAACTAAAGAATTGGTTAATGAGCCTTTATGGTGGCACTGGATTGATGTTGTAGTACCAGACTCAATAGATACGTCCGCATCATTACTTTTTATAGGTGGTGGATCTAAATTTGAAAATGGTATTTTTTTAGACAGTCTGTCTGTACAAAAAGCGATTGATACAAAATCGATAATTAGCCATGTAAGCAACATACCTTTTCAGCCACTAAAATTTCATTCAAGTGATTCTATTGAACGTTATGAGGACAATATAATCGCATATGGTTGGAATCAGTTTCTTCAAGGAGGAGCCAAAAAAGGGGATGTTGAGTGGTTAGCAAGGTTTCCAATGACTCGTGCAGTAGTGAGAGCGATGGATGTAATTCAAGAGATCACATCCAGTAAAGAAAATGCTGTAAAAAAGTTTTTTATTTCCGGAGCGTCAAAAAGAGGTTGGACCACATGGACTACAGCCGCAGTAGATAATAGAGTTATGGGCATGGCTCCATTGGTAATTGATCTTTTAAATTTAGTCCCTTCTTTTGATCATCATTATAAGGTTTATGGTGATTGGACACCAGCTGTTAATGATTATGTTGAATTTCAAATTATGGATTGGATGAATACAAAAGAATTTAAAAAACTCATGAACTACGTTGAACCTTATCAATTCAAGGAGCTTTTCACAATGCCTAAATTAATTGTAAATGGCACTATTGATGAATTTTTCGTGACAGATTCATGGAAATTTTATTGGGAAGATATTCCTGATAAAAAATATCTTCAATATGTTCCAAATGGAAATCATGGCTTAACAGAGGGTTATCGATATCAAAATGTCTTTTCCTTTTACGACAGACTTATTCATTCCAGAGATTTACCACAAATGAAGTGGCATATTGAAAAAGATGTATTTCACTTAGATTTAGGAATAGATGCACCTCATAATATTAGCCTTTGGAAGATAAATAATCCAAATTCAAGAGATTTTAGAATATGGGAAGTTGGTAGAAATTGGAAAAAAATAGTGGTAGAAAATAATAAATCAGGTAAGTATGAGATTACAGCTCCAATAGATGAAGGCTTTACTGCTTCACTTGTTGAGGTTGTTTTTTATCCAGATTCTGGAGCACCAATAACCTTAACTACAGGGACTCAGGTTTTACCTAATAAATATTCATTTTCATCATATGAATCAAAAATTAAAACAAAAGAGGAGGGTAAATAAATCTGGATATTATTATTTATTTAGTTGGTATAGAAAGTAAGAAATTTTAAACTTTAGTATTATATATATCTTTAACCTTAGAACAACTCAATTGCTCCATAATTTGGGTTAATTGCGTTTTAAGCATTGATATGGTGTGATATCCTCCCTTTTTCCCTAAAGCTGACACACCATACATAAAAGTTCGTCCCATAAAACTAAAATCAACACCAGTTGACATAACTCGAGCCACATCAGCACCACCTCGGATTCCACTATCCATCATCAAAGTTATTCTATCCTTATACAAAGGCGCTATAGTTTTTATAGAATCAATAGTTGCTTGGCCGACATCTACTTGGCGTCCACCATGATTTGATACAATTACTCCGTCCAACCCTAATTGACAAGCCATTTCTACGTCTTGAATGGACTCAGCTCCTTTTAAAACAAGTTTTCCTTTCCATAAATCACGAATCTTTTTAATTTTTTCTTCATTCAGTCGACCTGAAAAAGTAGCATCCATAAATTTAGCCAATTGACTAAGGTTTAATTTTTTTGGCATGTAAGGTTTTAATGTTTCAAAACTTGGCTGCCCATTAATAATAGTTTGAAATAACCAATGAGGTCGTTTAATTGCATTAATAATATTTGTGAGTGTCATTTTAGGAGGCATAGATAGTCCGTTACGAATATCTCTAGGCCGATAACCAAAAGAGGGAACATCTGCAAGTATAACTAGAACAGGACATTCAGCTACTTCAGCTCTTTTTAAAATATCCTTAGTAACACTTTCTTCAGCTGGATGATATAGTTGAAACCACGCTTTACCTTCAGTGATTTCTGCAATCCTCTCGATGCTTGCAGTTGTAACAGTACTTAAAACGAAGGGAACATTGTGATCGAATGCCGCCTTGGCTAATATTTCAGGTGACTTTGGCCACATAAGTCCCTGTAAACCAATTGGTGAAATACCAAAAGGTGCATCATAAATATGTCCAAAAAGTTCTGCTTTTAAGCTTGGTTTATCATAATCCACCAAATATTTAGGCTTAAGCTCAATATCTCGAATCCTTTGTGTATTTTTTTTCAGATTCACATCATCATTACAACCACCATCCAAATATTCAAATGCAAACTTTGGAATTTTAGATCTAGATCGCTCCCGTAAGTCAGCCACCGAAGGATATTTATGATTTATATCATTTTTCATAGATGTGATTCGTTTAAATCATAAATCTTATCCATAAGGACCCATTTAACCCCGGGCTTTGAATTTGGAAGTGACTGTTGAAATTGCCACATAAGAGTTTCCCATTCTACTACTTTTGGGTTACTATTATCTAGTCTAGCTTTTTTATTAAACGAAAATGATTTATCAACTTCTAGAATCATAAAAAGCCTATTTCCTGTACAGAATATCTCAGCATTTATAATCCCTGAATCTTTAAGACTTTTATTTATTTCTGGCCATACGTTTTTATGATACTCTACATAAGCATCTATCTTTTCTTTTTCATCTTTTAGATCCAATGCCAAACAATATTTTTCCAACTTATCAGCCATTATCTTTTATACTTAAATGCCCTGTCTAAATGTGTATATCCACCATCTACATACAATAATTGACCCGTGGTGTGACTGGATCTTTCTGAGAGTAAAAATGCAACAGCATTAGCAATTTCAGTTGTTGTTGTCATGCGCTGTTCTAAAGGAATTTTATCTGTTATGGATTTCAACTTTTCTTTTGGATTTTTGAAAGTCTTAATCCATTTTTCATAAAGCGGGGTATAACATTCAGCAACAATGATAGAGTTTACTCGAATCCCATAGGGTAATAGCTCAATCGCCCATTCCCTTGTCAGAGCATTACGTCCTCCATTAGCTGCCGCATAACCTGATGTTCCTCCTTGCCCAGTGTCCGCAACTTTGGAACTAATATTTACAATTACACCTTTATTCTTCTTAAGTTCAGGCAATACCAAATGTCCCATCATGTAATAATGAGTTAAATTACGTTTAATTGACTCCATAAATTCAACATAATTCCCAGATTCTAATCCAATACTATCATTAATGCCCGCATTATTTACAAGACCATCAATTCGACCATACTTTTCCAAAATCTCTTTAACAGCTATTTCACATTGCTTAGGTTCTGTTAATTCCGCAAATGCATAACCAACTTTTAGATTCTTTTTTTTAACCTCAA
>CABYBK010000007.1 GCA_902517245.1 uncultured Bacteroidota bacterium
CATAGGTCTTTTTCCAAACTTATTTATAAACCACAAAGTGATTAAATCTAGAAAACCTTTTAAAAAACGATCAGCACCAAATTTTGTGTGGCCAAATTTGCGAGCTTGGTGTTGTACAACTTGTTCTCCAATTTTATCAAAACCCTTTTGTGCTGCAAGTAAGGGGATATAGCGGTGCATTTCGCCATGCACATCAATATTTTTAATTACTTCATGACGATATATTTTAATTCCACAATTGAAATCGTTTAACTTAATTCCAGAAACCCTTCTTGCAGCCCAATTAAAAAGCTTTGATGGTAAATTTTTAAAAAAGAAAGAGTCAAAACGTTTTTTCTTCCAGCCTGAGATCATATCATATCCACCTTGATTGAGATTTTTTATCAATTTTGGAATTTCATCTGGAGAGTCCTGTAGGTCAGCATCTAAAGTAACAACATATTTTCCTTTAGTAGATTTAAAACCGGCATGTAAAGCTTGAGATTTACCAAAATTTTTAGCAAAACGTATACCTCTAACATTTTGATTTTTCTTACTTAAACTTTCTATTGCATTCCATGAACCATCACTACTCCCATCATCTATATAAATAATCTCGAAGCTGAAGGAATCAGTTTTGAGGACTTTAAAAATCCAACTGTTTAGTGATAATATTGATTCTTCTTCGTTTAAAAGAGGAATTACAATGGAAATGTCTACAGGTTGTTGCATACCTGCGAAATTAATGAATTTGGTTTATTCGGGTCTTGATTTCTTTATTATAAGTCCACCTATAAGAGATATTATAAAACCAAAAAACAAAGAAAAAATAATTTGAATTGCCGAAAAAACTAATGGACTTGACATTTTTTCTTGTATTGTACGTGCTGTATCTAATGCATCCTGGGGAATATCAGGATTTTGAGCACGCATGTTATCCATTGCTAAATCTAATGATTTTTGCATTGTATCAGGGTCTAAGAAATTTACTAATAATTGAGTATACACTATACTCATAATTGCTGAAACGAGAGAAACTCCTAAACCAATTTTTATTGCATCCGATAAAGAAAGGTATCCATCATTTGCTTTTTTGAAAACTATAAATGAATATATAATTGTACCCGACGATATTAAAAGTGCAACTATGCCAGCTGTTGAATCATTTTTGTAATGCATGTCTAAGAAAAATAACATTAATTGAAATGCAATCGAAATTGATCCTAAAACGATACCGTAGGAAATTATAATTGATTTAATAGAAGAGTTTTGATTGTCCATTATTTATTATTTATTTTCATTCTCCAAAGTAAAAAAAATATACTAGGCAACATGTATTTTAAAAATAAAAATTAAATTTGCATTCAATTTAATAAAATGAAATCAGAAATCCATCCAAAAGATTATAGATTAGTTGCATTTAAAGACATGTCAAATGACGATGTTTTTATTACAAAATCAACTGTAAACGCAAAAGAAACTATCGAAGTTGATGGAGTAGAATACCCTTTGGTAAAACTCGAGATATCAAGAACGTCCCATCCTTATTATACCGGCAAATCAAAGCTTGTAGATACAGCGGGTAGAATAGATAAGTTTAAAAATAAATATTCTAAGTTTAAGAAGGAGTAGCTTTAAATCTCAATCCCCTTTAAAAATTTATTTTTATTTTTTCCAAATATTTTTAATTACCAATTGATTTATTGGGTTTATTTCCATTCCATATACATCTTTTTGTACAAAACGTATCACCTGGTCATAGTAGAGAGGAATAATTGGATTTTCTGACATTATAAGAGCATTCATTTCTTCATATTTTTTAATGCGAAGGCTATCAGAAACCAGATTTAATGATTCCTGATATAATTTATCAAATTTCGGGTTTGAAAAATGAGTGTAATTAGGACCCCTTGGAGAAAAATTTAAGCTGTTAAATAGTGAAAGATAGTTTTCGGCATCAGGATAATCAGCAATCCAGCTAGCACGAAATAGTTCTAATTTACCTGATGATTTTGCTTGTCTCAGAGAAGCTGTAGGTAATACTTCAACCTTTATTTCAATACCTATTTTTTGAAGTTCACGCTGTAGATATTCACAGATATCTAGATAATTAGAGTCAGTAGTTAATTTTAATTTAGGTGTTATTTTTGTTTCTTCAATGAAATCATTCACAAGTGTACGGGCATAGTTAGGATTGTAATTAATATCTATTTCACTTGTTCCTGGAAGTCCTTTTGGTATAAATCCTTTTTTTGAAGGATATCCAATATTATTTCTTAAATAGGAAATCATTAATTTTCTATCAAAACCAATGTTTAATGCTTTGCGGATATTTTTAGATTGAATTGCAGGATTATCATTATCAAGATAAATCCCGATATATTCAGTATTGAGATATGGACCTCGAAGCATATTGACCCGATCTTTATATTTACTTTTAAGACTACCATTTGGATTCAATAGCTCATCTTTATACGAAGCATCTAGGGAGTTTATAAAGTCAAGTTTACCCTGCAAAAACAACATAAATTCACTTTGAATATCTGGAATAAATTGTATAGCAATAGCTTCTAGGTATGGTAATCTCTGACCCTGAGGATCTTGTTCAAAATAGTTGTTATTTTTACGTAACACTAGCTTTACATTTTCATCCCATCGCTTGAAATAAAATGGCCCTGTACCAATAGGGTTGGATCGAAAATTTTCACCAAAATGTGATGCTATCTCCCTTGGAACAACAGAACAGTAACGCATAGTAAGAATACCTAAGAAAGCAGGAAAAGGATTTTTTAGTCTAATAGTAAAAATATGTTTTTCTGTGGCTTCATATTCATCTACTTGCTGCAATACCCAACCCCCGGGAGATCCGATTTTAGGGTCTTTTAGACGATCAAAACTATAAACAAAGTCATCTGCAACTACTTTTCTAGTTTCATTTGGTCCAAAAAGAGGAGAGGTATGAAAGTAGACATCTTCTCTAAGATTAAATACATAAGTTAAACCGTCAGAACTTATTGTCCATGAATTAGCAATTTCGGGGACAACTTCTAATTTTTTGTTTAATTGGACCAATCCATTAAAAAGCTGATTTATAGGCCATATATTTTGTGGATTTCTTGAAAAAGCTGGATCTAAAGAAGTAACATTTCTATATTCGTTATATCTAAAAACCTTACTACTCTCAATTTGTTTTTGAGTATTACAGCTATTCAAAACAAAAACTGCAATTAATATAGACATATAATAATAAAGAACTAATAGGTGTTTAGCCATGAATATTTTGTTAATATATTTGTAAACTAATTTACATTTTTAAAATATTTTATAAACATCTTCGTCTATGGAAATTAAAGAAATAACACTCCCTCGTGTTGCTTTTCATACTTTAGGATGTAAACTAAATTTTTCTGAAACAACTACAATCGCAAGAAGTTTTGATGCATCATATTTTAATAAAGTACCCTTCGAAAGTTCTGCAGAGATATATGTAATTAATACTTGTTCAGTTACTGACAATGCAGATCGGCGATTGAAAGGTTTGGTAAAAAAAGTTTTAAAGCAAAACCCTAAAGGATTTGTAGCAGCTATTGGATGTTATGCCCAGTTACAGCCAGATAAAATTGCTGAAATTGATGGGGTCGATTTAGTTTTGGGAGCTTCAGAAAAATTTAAATTAATTGAATACATCCATGACCTTACAAAAAAAGATAGGGGAGAAATTCATTCATGTGAGATTGGGGATGTTAATTTTTATGAAAGCAGCTACTCATTAGGTGATCGTACAAGAGCTTTTTTAAAAGTTCAGGATGGCTGTGATTATAAATGTTCATACTGCACGATACCTAAAGCAAGAGGCATTTCTAGAAGTGATACTTTGGAAAATGTAATTAAAAATGCTCAAAAAATTGCATCGTCAGGATTGAAAGAAATTGTATTGACAGGTGTTAACATTGGAGATTATGGAAAAGGGGAGTTTGGCAACAAAAAACATGAACACACTTTTCTTGACCTGATAAAAGCTTTGGATTCCATCAAACTGAATGGTAGAATTAGAATATCATCCATTGAACCGAATCTTCTCACGGACAACATTATTAATTTTGTTGCAAAAAGTAAATCTTTCGTGCCTCATTTTCACATTCCTTTGCAAAGTGGAAATGATAAAATTCTTAAAAGCATGAAGCGAAGATATATGTCAAAACTTTACGCTGATAAAATTACTCAAATAAAGAATTTAATTCCACATGCTTGTATTGGTTCTGATGTAATTGTTGGTTATCCTGGTGAAACCGATGATGATTTTCTAGAAACCTACAAGTTTATTAAAAATCAAGAGATTTCCTACTTACATGTATTTACCTATTCTGAAAGACCTAATACAGAAGCTTCTATAATGAGTGGTGTAGTAGATAAACAAACTCGACACAAAAGGAGTAAAATGTTACGAGCTTTATCAATTAAAAAAAGACGCGCTTTTTATGAATCTCAATTAGGAAAAAGATTTAAAGTATTATTTGAAGGTGAAAATAAAGGAGGCTATATAGAAGGTTTTACAGAAAATTACATTAAAGTCAGAACTCCATGGAATCCATCATTAGTAAATAATTTTTACGAGGTAAAGCTAAAAAAAATAGATGAAGTAGGGTACTGTAGATTTACTAATCTGACTTAGAGTTTTATCCCAACTGGTAACAATTGTTTATATCTTCGATTTCCACGAACAAACCTTGCTATTTTTGGAGAAGTAGGAACTACGCGGAGATTTTTTTCAGATATGAATTCAAGGACTTTAACTATGAATGCATCTTCAAAAGTTTTATCTTTTATTTCCTTTGGAATATGTAATTTGGTAAGGAATATTTTTCTTTCTTGTTCTGAGTATTCTATTCTAGCTAAACTGTCATCTAACTTAATTTCAAATTGGCGCAAAAATTCATTGTTAATTAAAGTTAAATCTGTCATAATAATAAAATTTGAATACTAAGTTTGAAATTGTTTGTAGTTTTATTTGTAAAAAATTGGATCACAAAACTACAAAATTTAAATAAGTAACTCGATTATTATCTGTTAAAAATGAGTCCTATTCACATATATTGTATGCCGGGAATGGCAGCAAGTCCAAAAATTTTTGAATTCTTGGACTTACCAAAGCCTTTCGAAATTCATCTTTTGAGTTGGATTCCTCCCAATAAAAATGAGTCATTAGTTTCATATGCTAAAAGAATGTGTGAAAATATTTCACATAATAATCCTGTCCTTTTAGGAGTTTCTTTTGGGGGTGTGCTAGTTCAAGAAATGGCTAAGCACATTTCGGTTAGAAATATCGTGATAGTCTCTAGTGTAAAAAATAAAAAAGAACTTCCATTTTCAATGAAAATGTCAAAAAAAACAAATATTCACAAACTTTTACCTGTTCAGTGGATCAAGAATATCGATAATTTGGTATTATTTGTTTTTGGACAGGGAATTAAAAGAAGATTAGAATTATATCAACGATACCTTTCGGTTCGAGATCCTGAGTATCTTCATTGGGCAATCAATTCAATGGTCCACTGGAATCAATCTAATACACCCGAAAATATTTTTCATATCCACGGCGCATCAGATAATGTTTTTCCTGTAAAAAATTTATCAAAACCCTTAATAAAAATTAAAGGAGGTCATGCTGTAATTTTAACTCGAGCAGATTGGCTCAATAATGAATTACCCAAGCTTCTAACAAAAAATAATTAAATTTGGATTAATGGACATTAATCCAAATGCAATCAATGAATAATAAGTTTGTTTACACTATTTCATTTATCATAATAATATTCATTTTAGGTTTTAATTCTATAGATTCAGAATTACTAACCTCTTTTAAAAATAATGGTAATGATGACTCTTCAAAAGTTTATGCATTAAAGCTGCCAGAGCTGATAGACTTTTGCGGTGAGCAATCACCTTTAGACGCACCTGATATTAGAGAGCGTTTGGATAGAGAATTACTAGTTAATACCTATTGGCAATCAAATATGATGTTGCTTTTAAAGAGATCAAATAAGTGGTTTCCATTGATAGAATCAATTTTAAAAGAAGAAGGTGTTCCTGAAGACTTTAAGTTTTTAGCGGTTATTGAAAGTGGTTTGGAAAATGTCCGCTCACCTAAAGGTGCAAAAGGATTTTGGCAACTAATGCCTGGAACGGCAAAAGAATATGGATTGGAGGTTAATAATAATGTTGATGAGCGTTATCATATTGAAAAATCAACTAGGGTCGCATGTAAATACTTACTAAAAGCTAAAGAGCGTTTTGGAACCTGGACATTAGCTGCTGCTTCATATAATAGAGGAATGCTTGGAATTGATAGGCTTTTAAAAAAGCAATTGGTTGATGATTATTATGATTTGTTATTGAATAAAGAAACAAGTAGATATATATTTCGAATATTAGCAGTAAAAGAAATTATGTCTAATCCTATTCGCTATGGTTATATATTTGAAGAAAGTGATCTATATCGATTCATCCCCACAAAGAAAATAGGAATAGATATTCCCATTATAAATATTGCTGAATTTGCAAAAAAATATGATATAAATTATAAGCTTTTAAAGCTTCATAACCCTTGGTTAATTCAAAACCATCTAAATAATAATTCAAGGAAGTATTATGAAATAGCGATTCCTGAAACAGGATATTATTAAATTCTTTTCATTTGCTGTTGAATCATCTTCATTTGACTAGTCAGCATGCCATGCTTATCAAGTTTTTTGGCCTCTGTTAGTAATTTTTGTGCCTCACGTTTCCTTCTTTTTTGGAGATAAATACCTGCCAAACTCATTTTAGCCATTGCGAGATCATGATTCATTGATAGGCCCATATTTAAAGCAGTTTTAAAGTATTTTTCAGCTTGTGTAAGATTTTTTTGAGAGTGAATAATTCCTAAAAGGTAATTGTAATAACCCTGTTGTTTTCTGACTAAATTACGTTCAACATTTGAAATTCGCATCAACCATTTTTCAGTTCCCTCGAAATCTTGTTTCCTTAGCCTTAAAAATGCAAGAAAGATTAATTCGTTTTTGAAATACAGAAGAATAAACATTGAAGCGATCAGCAACATAAGAATTCCATTCCCTATGTAATCATCAACAAATTGATAAATCCCATAACAAAATGTTAAAACAGCTAGTATTAATTTTATGACTTTAGGAAACATTATTTTTTTTTCAAAGGTAAAAAAAATCATTAGTGAAATGTTAATAATCAAGTTTGATAGACAAAAAAGTTATCGTATATTTGGCCGACTTAAATTATTGCCTCATACAAGTCATATATATTATGAAAAGAACATTTCAGCCATCAAAGAGAAAAAGAAGGAATAAACACGGTTTTAGAGAAAGAATGTCATCTGCTAATGGAAGAAAAGTTCTTGCCTCTAGACGTGCCAAAGGAAGAAAAAAGGTTTCTGTTTCATCAGAACCACGACACAAAAAATAATGACCGAATCAACCCATATTAAAGGTGTTACTTTTTTAAGAGTAACACCTTTTTTTTATATTAGAAAAATATATTTATTACAATGCCAAAAGTAAAATCAATCAAAAGTATTCTAGTAATAGGTTCAGGTCCAATTATTATTGGGCAAGCATGTGAATTTGATTATTCTGGTACTCAGGCGCTCCGTTCATTAAGGGAGGATGGAATAGAAACAATTCTTATTAACTCTAATCCTGCAACTATAATGACAGATCCAACCATGGCTGATCATGTATATTTAAAACCACTAAATACAAAGTCAATCATAGAAATTTTAAAAAAACATAAGATAGATGCAGTGTTACCAACCATGGGAGGGCAAACTGCTCTTAATCTATGTATTGAAGCTGATGAAAAAGGAATTTGGGAAGATTTTGGAATCGAAATTATTGGTGTAGATATTGATGCTATACAAATAACAGAGGACCGCGAACGCTTCAGAGAGTTAATGTTAAAAATAGGAATTGATATGGCCCCTCAGGCTACAGCAAACTCCTATCTAAAAGGACAAGAAATTGCTCAAGAATTTGGCTTTCCATTGGTGATTAGAGCATCTTACACTCTCGGAGGTGCAGGTGCGTCATTTGTTCATAAGGCAGAAGAATTTGATGAGTTGTTAACCCGAGGGTTAGAGATTTCTCCAATCCATGAAGTTATGATTGATAAGGCTTTAATTGGTTGGAAAGAATATGAGTTAGAGCTCCTACGTGATAAAAATGATAATGTTGTAATTATTTGTACAATTGAAAATATGGATCCAATGGGAATTCACACTGGTGATTCAATAACGGTAGCACCAGCAATGACATTATCAGATAAAACCTTTCAGCGTATGCGTGACATGGCAATTCATATGATGAGAAGTATAGGAGATTTTGCCGGAGGATGTAATGTTCAATTTGCGGTCAGCCCTGATGAAAATGAAGATATTATAGCTATTGAAATTAATCCAAGGGTGTCTCGTTCTTCAGCGTTGGCCTCAAAGGCAACCGGATACCCTATTGCAAAGATAGCTGCTAAATTAGCTATAGGATATTCATTAGATGAACTTCAAAATCAAATTACAAAATCAACTTCTGCACTTTTTGAACCAACTTTAGATTATGTTATTGTCAAAGTACCCCGGTGGAATTTCGATAAATTTGAAGGTTCTGATCGAACTTTAGGACTTCAGATGAAGTCAGTTGGCGAGGTTATGGGAATCGGCCGTTCTTTTCAAGAAGCCTTGCACAAAGCTACCCAATCTCTAGAGGTAAAACGAAACGGACTTGGAGCTGATGGTAAAGGATATTCAGATTATGATACCATTGTAAGTAAATTGTCAATAGCAAGCTGGGATAGAGTTTTTGTTATTTATGATGCTATTCAGATTGGTATTCCTTTATCAAGAATTCATGAAATCACAAAAATTGATATGTGGTTTTTAAAACAGTATGAAGAGTTAAACTTATTAGAGAAAGAAATTTCTAATTTTAATATTCAAACAATTGATGAAGCTCTACTTCTAGAAGCCAAACAAAAAGGTTTTGCCGATAGACAAGTGGCTCACATGCTAAATTGCCTAGAGAGTGAAGTTCACACCAAGCGAGTTGAAATGGGGATTCAAAGGGTATATAAGTTAGTTGACACTTGTGCTGCGGAATTCGAGGCTAAAACACCATACTATTATTCTACATTTGAGGCTAAGTTAAAACATAAGGGAGGCATACCTCATTGTGACAATGAAAGTAAAGTTTCAGACCGAAAAAAAATTGTAGTACTTGGATCTGGACCTAATCGGATAGGTCAAGGAATTGAGTTTGATTATTGTTGTGTTCACGGTGTTCTAGCAGCCAGCGAATGTAATTACGAAACTATCATGATCAATTGTAATCCAGAGACAGTTTCTACTGACTTTGATGTTGCAGATAAACTATATTTTGAACCTGTTTTTTGGGAACATATTTACGATATAATTCAACACGAAAAACCAGAAGGCGTAGTAGTTCAATTAGGTGGACAGACTGCATTAAAGCTAGCAGAAAAATTAGATAGGTATGGTGTTAATATTATTGGCACTAGCTATCAATCACTGGATTTAGCAGAAGATCGAGGGAGCTTTTCTACTTTATTAAAAGATAATGATATCCCTTATCCTGAGTTTGGTGTAGCTCAGACAGCTGATCAAGCATCAATTTTAGCTGATGAATTAGATTTCCCTATTTTGGTTAGACCATCTTATGTATTGGGTGGACAAGGAATGAAAATTGTAATCAACAAACAAGACTTAGAAGCACATGTAGTAGATTTACTTCAAAAAATCCCTAACAATAAGTTACTACTTGATCACTACCTTGATGGTGCCATTGAATGCGAAGCTGATGCAATTTGTGATGGAGAAAATGTTCAAATTATAGGAATTATGGAGCATATAGAACCTTGTGGTATTCATTCTGGAGATTCTAATGCAACACTTCCTGTTTTTAATCTCGGAGAGTATGTAGTTCAACAAATTAAAGATCACACCAATAAAATTGCTTTAGCTCTTAATACTGTAGGGCTAATAAATATTCAATATGCTGTTAAAAATGATAAGGTTTATGTGATTGAAGCCAACCCTCGGGCATCGAGGACAGTCCCATTCATTGCCAAAGCATATAAGGAACCTTACGTAAATTATGCCACAAAGGTTATGCTTGGTGAAAATAAAGTAACTGATTTTAAATTTAATCCCAAATTAGATGGTTATGCTATAAAGCAACCTGTATTTTCGTTTAATAAATTCCCAAATGTTAATAAGCAATTAGGGCCAGAAATGAAAAGTACAGGTGAAAGTATTCTTTTTATTAATAGCTTGAAGGATGACGAGTTTTATGATTTATACGCTAGACGTAAAATGTATTTAACTAAATAGTGAAATGGAGACTAATAAAAATGAAATGACAACTATATTAGGTTTAGTAATTCTAGCTGTTTTTACTAGGTTATTACCGCACCCTCCTAATTTTGCTCCAATTACCGGTATTGCTCTTTTCACTGGCTTTCACTTTATAAACAAACGTTTGGCAATGTTTCTTCCATTGGCATGTATGTTTTTTACTGACCTTTATATAGGTTTTCATTCTTTGATGCCAGTAATTTATTCTGCCTTTGCTTTTATTTCTTTCATTGGATTTAAATCTAAATCATTATCTTTTTTTACAGTTTTTGGAGCATCAATATCCTTTTTTTTAATTAGTAATTTTGGAGTTTGGTATTTTAATTATCCTCTTAATTGGGGTGGATTTTTAAGCTGTTTTATGCTTGCTTTACCATTTTTCATAAACTCTCTTGCTGGAGATTTATTTTACACTTCTGTACTTCAATTTTCTTTCAATAAAATAAATAAAACTTTATATGAAACTGTTTAATTTATTAATTTTATAGATGAAGGTTCTTTATAAAAAAGATCAAAAGGGAACTTGGTTAGAATCCAAGACTGTACCCGCAACTGTATGCTGAGTCTTAATAAAGATACTTTAATCAGAGCTTGTGCCACTGTCAAATATTGATGGGAAGGTTGATTAAAGATGTAAGTCAGGAGACCTGCCTTTTAGAAATCCGTTTTTAACTTCGGGGTTAAAGTTTAAAGACATGTTTTAATACAAATGAATCCATTTTTTAAACTTTGGTGGTACATACCATTAATTACATGTGCTCTTACGGCTCAGCAAAATCTTATAAAAGATAGTCTGGATATTTCTAATCAAATAAATGATTTAGATGAGATTGTACTCATTGATTCTCGCTTACCATTAAAACGTTCTGAGTCTGGTAAAAATATTATCAAAATTACTCAAGCTACAATAGATAACTTTCAAGGATTAGGTTTAAGTTCTCTTCTTAAACAGTATGCGGGTATTGAAATTTTAGGAAGCCAAACATATGCAGGTCAGAACAAAACTATCTCAATTAGAGGTGGAAGAAATCGCCAAGTTTTAATTTTAATAGACGGTATTAGGGTTTCAGATCCTTCAAGAATAGATAGTGATTTTAATTTAAATTTTCTTGATTTAGGTCAAATAGAATCTATCGAAATATTAAAAGGAGCTTCAAGCACATTATACGGAAGCTCAGCTGCATCAGGTGTAATTAATATAAAAACTAAAAATTCAGATTCTGGGTTTAATTTACGTTTTCAAAGTATTACAGGATCACAGAATAGTCAAAATACAGTTAGAAAGTTTAATCTATTTAAAAATAATCTTCAAATTAGTGGAGGTGGAGAAAGATTTAAAATTAAAGGTTATGCAAATCACGATAGAACCACTGGTATGAGTGCTGTTATAGGAGATGAGTTCGATCCCTTTGATCAATTTAATTTTGGAACAGCTATAAAATTTGAAAGTAAAAAAACTTTTAATATTAAGGCGGGCTTTGACTTTTCTGATATCCAATCAGATTATGACAATAATTTTCCACTTGAAGATTCACCATTCAAGCTTTCTACTCAAATGAACCGATTTCACTTAAATTCAAATTATAATTATAAAAATGGGGGACTGTCCCTAAGAATGGGTCACCAAAAAACTAAAAGAGACTTTCAAAGTTCTTTTCCATTCCAAACAGATGCAGAAAACACTCAACTAGAGATTTTCAACAAGTATGTTTTTAAGGAAGAATTTTATACAGTAGTAGGTGTTTTAATTCAGCAAAATTTTGCTGATTATGAAGGCGGTCAAAAAACAACGCAAAAAGATTTTTTTGGAAATTTTGTAGCTAAATTTTCTGATGATTTTAGAATTAATCTGGGAGGAAGATGGAATAATAATTTTAATTATGGGAGTCAATTTACATATAGTATCAACCCTTCATGGAGACTCATAAATGGTAATGATTATTCATTAAAGATTCATTCTGCTCTGAGTACTGCATTCATAGCTCCAAGCCTCTATCAGCTTTTTGATCCTTATTCTGGAAATATTGATTTAAAACCTGAGGAAAACAATTCTTTTGAAGCAGGTTTAATTTTTAATAATAAAAAATGGAGTTTTTCTTCAAATTATTTTAGTCGTCTAGAAACTCCATCATTAGTTTATGATTTAGTTACTTATAGATATGAAAATGCTTTTAAAGAAGCGAGATATTATGGTGTAGAGACTGTTTTTTCAGGGTTTATTCATTCCAAAATATTTATTGATCAGCAGATTACTTTTACAGAGACAAAAGATGGGGATTTACGTTATTTACCAAATTTTTCTTCACAAACTAATCTCTCTTATTCATTTTTAAAAAGTTGGAATGTTAATTTAACCATGCAAATTTTTGGAAAAAGATATGGTTTGGACAATATTACAGTATTAGATGCATATCAGTTATTAAACCTAAATATTTCTCATCAACTTTTGAATATTCCATTAAAACTTTTTGTCCATGCAACTAACATCCTAAATACTGATTATATAGAAATAGAAGGATATGCAACAAAAGGTAGAAATTTGGTAGTTGGAATTAGCTATGATTTACCTTGAGTTTAACAGAAGTTCTTTTTTCTCAATTATCATTTGCTGACGACTAATCAATAAGGGATCCCTCACCAAAAGAGCTCTTGACATTTTAGCTTCAGGTAAATTTCTTTTTCCAGTGCCAGTTATAATACCGATAACAGCTTTAAGCATTCGTTCATTTGAATCTCCTAAAATCCCTAAATCTTTTATATCTTCTTCAATATCAGTATCAGGTAAAAGCCCATCAGAATAATCTGCAAAACCATCATTGTTAGCAATTTTAAGAACAATTGGCTGCATTGCATAAGTATGTTCAGGATTTTTGGTTTGTTCATTATCGATATAGTCATAAACTGTGATAGATCCAACATTTTTTCCGACAGTTCGCTCCCCAACATGAATTACATCTATATACGAATCTAATCCATTGATGAGTAATTCACTTGCTGAGGCCGACTCAGAGGTAGTTATAATAAAAACACGATTTAAGTTTAAAGCGCTAATTGTTTCACCAGTGGAAAGTTGTGAAGTGAACCGATTGATCAAACTTTCTTTTCCAAACCGTTCACGTAAATATTTAAGTAGCTTATTGTTCCATTGCTCTTCAGCAAATATTTCTGAAGTAAATTGTCCTGTGATCATACTCGCTAATTCCACGCAGTTTTGCACAGAACCACCACCATTATATCTTAAATCAATAATAAGATCTGAAATTCCTTCGGCTTTAAATTCTGTAAATACTTTATTAAGTTCATTACTTTTATCTGCAACAAACTGATTATACATTATATAGCCTACAATGCCAGTATAACCGTCTCTTTCGTTGTTCAAGATGATACTTTTGCTAATTTGAATAGGATTTGTTTCAAAATTTTCTTCCTTAGTTAATTCAACATTAATACCGTTACTAGCTATAGCACCATTTTTTGCTGAAGCCATGTTAAGTGTATAGGTTAGGTTATCTCCAAAAAGCAATGATCTATAATTACTAGCTGTTAAGATTGTTCCATTAACTCCTGTGAAAAAATCTCCCCTTTGGATATTTTTATTTTCTGCATCTGAACCCTCCAAAATATATTTTACAAAGCCTACTAACTCGTTACAGTTTTGGCATGCATATAATAAACCAAACTCTACTCCATTTGACGCAATGATACCTTGTAATGAATTTTCCAATACTTTATAATCATCTTGAATCCAGCTAAAACGATCATTGGGGTGTTTCAGCGTTTCAAAAAAAGATTCTGCATCTGGATTTTCACTAATGTATTGACCATATAACTTTTGATCAAGTAATTTTTCGTCTGAAAGATCATCTACATCTTCCTGCCAGTAATAAAATTCATTTAACCCTTTCCAAACAAAATCACTAATCTGTAGTTCACCTAATAAACTAACAGCGCTATCATCACTGTCTAGATTTGAGCCAATAAGCTTTTCCTCAACTGTGTCTCTTGAACAACCTGTTACTATAAAGTGTGCTATAAGTAGAATAGCAAAAGTATTTTGACTAATAAAATACTTCATAATATATTTAAATTATTATCCATTCAAAGTTAAATAAATAGAGGGAATAAATAGTAATTTTAAAAATTCCATAGGATTTATATTCCTGTATAATTAAATGGTGTAATAGTCTTAAGTTTTGTCTTTATATCTTCTTTAACATCGAGTTTATCGATAAATTGTTGAATTACATCATGATTAATGGAATCATTTGTTCTGGTGAGTTCTTTTAATGCCTCATAGGGATTAGGATACCCTTCTTTTCTTAAAATAGTTTGAATTGCTTCAGCAATTACCGCCCAATTGTTGTTCAAGTCATATTCGATTTTAGAGGTGTTAACAACTAACTTATTTAAACCTTTTAAAGTAGACTTGATGCCAATCAATGTGTGACCAAATGGAACTCCAATATTCCTTAAAACTGTACTATCAGTTAAATCGCGTTGAAGACGAGAAACTGGTAATTTAACAGCGAAAAATTCAAAAATTGTATTTGCGAGTGCAAGATTACCCTCAGAGTTTTCAAAATCTATTGGATTCACTTTATGAGGCATAGCTGAAGATCCTATTTCATTGTCATTAATTTTTTGTTTAAAATAATCCATAGAGATGTATTGCCATATATCTCTATTTAAATCAATAATTATTGTATTTATTCTCTTAAGATTGTCACACAGGGCAGCAAAGGAATCATAATGTTCAATTTGAGTTGTTGGGAATGAAAAATTTAAGCCCAAAGTTTTTTCAACGAATTTACTCCCGAAGTATTTCCAATCTATATTTGGGTATGCAATATGGTGGGCATTAAAGTTTCCTGTTGCTCCAGAAAATTTAGCCCCATATGGAATTTGAATTAGTGTTTTCATTTGAGCTTCAATTCTCTTTAAAAAAACGTTTAATTCTTTACCCAGTCGAGTAGGAGATGCAGGTTGACCGTGAGTCCTTGCTAATAGCGGGATGTCCTTATATTCTTCAACAAGCATTTTAAGCTTATTAATTAATTCCTCCAGGGATGGTAAATATATATCTTGCGTAGCATTTTTTATAGAAAGAGGAATTGCAGTATTGTTAATGTCCTGGGATGTTAATCCAAAATGAATAAACTCTTTGTAAGCTTGTAATTCTAATTTATCAAACTCTTTTTTGAGATAATATTCTACTGCTTTAACATCATGATTTGTTATACTTTCTATCTCTTTTACCTCTAGTGCATCTTCAGAAGAGAAATGTTGATAAATGCTGCGGAGTTCACTGAAAAGCGATTTATTGAATCCCTCAAGCTCAGGTAATGGTAATTCACAGAGACCAATAAAATACTCAATTTCAACCTTTATTCTATACTTTATTAATGCTTCCTCGGAAAAATAATTTGAAAGCGGTTTTGTTTTAGATCTATAACGACCATCTATAGGTGAAATAGCGTTAAGCGCTGTAAGAAGCATAATAATTATGTTAGTGCTGCAAAGATACAAGTTAAATTAGCAACGGTTAAATGATTGTTATGATTTTTAAATACTATGGATTATTAAACAGTATTATGGATAAATCTATCTATGATTGTAATAATCGATATTCTTCATAACATTTTGAAATAGCTTCAAGAATTTGTAGATCATTTGCCTCACTAATAAAAGCATCCGAATAATTACAATTTCTCAAAATTTCATCGATATCAATTCGTTTAATTCCTAGTAGTTGAATTAGAACCTGGCGATCAAATTTTGACATTAAAAGGTTTTTTATCCCATCATCTTCTCGCATACGTTTCAATTTTCTCATTTGAACTGCATTTTTTCCAAACATATTATTTAATAAGTCTAATGGATTAAATAAATTTCCGATAGCTTTTGAAATATTTCTGGGATTTCTTCCACCTGATTCATAGCCTAAATTTGGAAGTCCTGAAATACTGTATCTTTTAGCAGTATTTATAGGTGAATTTTTTACATCAATATCTAGGTATCCAGTCAACTGATATGGTCTAACCTCTATTTCTTCCAATGCAAAGGCTAGCTCAGTCATTACAAATTTGAAGTTGCCAAACTTTATCATATCATTAGTTACAGCAATCTTTAAAGGCTTAAATCCCAAATATGAAAAATATAAAGTGTCTTTAACGTTAACTTTAATTTTAAATAAGCCTTTCTGGTCTGTAATTGATCCGATAACTTGAGTAAGATTAAGAACGTGAACACTAGACATAGGAAGTCCTGTACTTTCATTTTCAACAATTGCACTAAAGTTTTCTTGTGAAATGCCTTTAAAGACAAATAAAAATAATACCACAGCCCAAATCTTCTTCATGGTATAAATTTATGACAAAATTTTTTTTAAAACCTTTTATGCTAAATCTAATTAGTTAAATAATCAAGTCCTTTCAAGGAGTTTCACAAGTTGAATTATTGCTAACGCCCTATGGCTTATTTTGTTTTTCGTTGTATTTCCTAATTCAGCAAATGTTTTCTTATAGCCCTTGGGAATAAAGATAGGATCATAACCAAAGCCCTCTAATCCAAGTTTTTCATAAATAATATTACCCTCTACCTTTCCCTGAAAACAGATTTTTTTTTGATTTAAATGAACATAAATCACGGATCGAAAAATTGCCCTCGGATTCTTAATGCCCTTGAGTTCTTTCCAAATTTTTTCAATGTTAGCATCATTATTTTTTTGATCTCCAGCATAACGGGCAGAATAAACACCTGGTGCACCTCCTAATGCATCAATTTCAAGTCCAGAATCGTCAGAGAAACAGTCAAGACCGTATTTAAATCTTACATAATCAGCTTTTATTTGTGCATTTTCTTCAAGGGTACTTCCTGTTTCCTTGATTTCTTTAATGCAACCAATATCATTGAGACTCAAAAGTGAGTATTTTGAAGGGACTATTTGTTTAAGTTCTTCAACTTTGTTTTGATTATGAGTCGCGAAGATAATTTTCATTTATTCGAATTATTGATTGTGGTAAGGATGATTATTAATAATCGTGAATGCTCTAAAGAGTTGTTCGCAGAAGAAAAGTCTTACCATTTGATGTGAAAATGTCATTTTTGAGAGTGCAAAACGATTTGGAAAAATCTTATAAACTTCATCAGAAAAACCATATGCACCTCCTACTACAAAAATAATTTTCTTTTTTCCTTTAATCATATAATTTTGAATTTCCTTAGAAAAAGTTTTAGAGTCTAAAGATTTTCCTTTTTCATCCAGAAGAATCACAGTGTCATTTGGATTTAATTTTTGAAGTAATAATTTACCCTCTTGTATTTTAACTTTTATTTTATCTATTTTTTTTAATATTTTAATTTCAGGTAGATATATAATGGAGAATCTAACATAATGCTTTAGACGTTTTTGATATTCCAATACAGCATCTGACCAAAATGATCGGTCAGTTTTCCCAATACACATTAATTGTATCTCCATTTGTCAAAGTTACAAATGCTTTCAATTTTTAACGTATTTATCTCTTCATATGATTTAGCCTTATATCTTTGTAAGTATATAAGGAATTCAGTCATGTCAAAAATATTGCAACTTCCTCTAATAAAGCCTGTTGTACTCTTTTTAAAAGCTATAAAACCACCAGGATTTTATGGATTCTCTATTTATGATTTATTAGAAATGTATATGATTGGAATCATAAAGGGTGCTTTGACTTCAAGAGCAGGAAGCATTTCCTTTAGTTTTTTTATGGCACTGTTTCCTTTTCTTCTCTTTATTTTGAACCTGGTTCCCTTTATAGATATGATTCCATTCATTAAAATTGATAATTTTGATCAGACTTTCTTGAATTATATAGAGCTTTTTCTTCCCCCTGAGACCCAGAATTTTTTTTCTGATATTTTTGATGATATAAGAAATAAACCAAGGGGAGGTCTTCTGTCTTCTGTATTTTTACTATCTATATTTTTATCGGCTAATGGAATCTCTTCCATATTTGGTAGTTTTGAAGTTTCTTATCATGTCACTTTTTCAAGAAGCTTCTTCAGACAGTATTTACTTTCTTTAGGTGTAAGTGTTATATTGGCTTTACTTTCTTTACTAACTGTCATAATGTTTTTTTATTTTGAATTTTATATACTAAACAATCTAGATTCTTTAATTCCCTCTGAAATAAGATTGACTAGAATTGGTCAATCTATATTTTTTGGACTTTTTGTTTATCTAACTGTCAATATTCTATATTATTTTGGCACTATTGAGGGAAGAAAAAACCATTTTTTTACACCAGGTTCTTTAATGACTACATTATTGTTTTTTTTGACAACTTATGGTTTTGGAATTTACATTGAAAACTTTTCTAACTATAATCAATTGTACGGATCTATAGGAGCCTTGTTAATATTTCTTTTATATATATGGATGAACTCTAATATATTACTTCTTGGATTTGAATTGAATGCAACATTGACAAGGTTTAAAAGAGAACCAAAGAGGTCTTTAGATGAAGATTAATTCGAATATTTACTTTATAGATGTTCTACTCCCATTGGCATTACCTAAATCCTATACTTATTTTATTACTGAGGAACAATATGTTTTGTTAAGTCCAGGATTTCGTGTTGCAGTTTCATTTGGAAAACAAAAAATTTATACAGGTATTGTCACTAAAGTTCATAAAGTAGCACCTCAAACATATGAACCTAAGCCTATTGTAATGATTTTGGATAAGTCTCCAATAATTACAACAAATCAGCTTGATTTCTGGAATTGGATTTCAAATTATTACATGTGTACTGAAGGAGAAGTTCTTAGAGCATCTTTACCTTCAGCCTTGATGATTGAAAGTGAAAGTGTTTTAGTGAAATGTGAAGTTACAGAAGAACAATTAGACTCTCTCTCTGATTTACAATATGTTGTTTTTGAAGCTCTTGATAAACAAAATTTGAGTTTAGAAGATATAAGTAAAATCACTGAAATCAATAAAGTTATGCCCCTGGTTCTAGATATGATAGATAAAAAAGTGGCGATGATTCACCAAAAAATAGAAGAGAAGTTCAAGCCTAAAAAGATTAGAGTGGTTAGGCTGAAGTCAGTTTTCAGAAAATCAAATAAATTGGAAGAAGTATTTATAAAACTAGAAAGAGCTCCAAAGCAAAAGGCTATTATTATGGCATTAATTAACCAAGGTAGTGATTTAAATTCATGGTTTGAAGTATCTAAATTAAAGGAGGTTTCACAGGTAAAAAGTTCACATGTTAAAGCCTTAATTGATAGGAAAATTTTAGAAGAATCTTACATAGAAACAAATCGCCTATTAATTAGGGAAGTTAAGAATCAAATTATAGAAAAATCTCTTTCTAAATTCCAATCAATTGCATTAAAAAATATAAAGACTCAATTTTTAAACAAAGATGTAGTTCTTTTGGAAGGGGTTACATCATCTGGAAAAACAGAAGTTTATATTAATTTAATTGAAGAACAAATAAAAGCAAAAAAACAAGTGCTTTATCTCTTGCCAGAAATATCTCTAACATCACAAATTGTAAAACGTTTAACATCGAGATTAGGAGATCTGATTTTAGTATATCATTCGCGGTTTTCAATTCATGAGCGTACAGAAGTATGGAATCAGGTCTTAGATAAAAATTCCCAAAGAAAAATAATAGTCGGTGCCCGTTCCTCTATTTTCTTGCCTTTTCAAGATTTAGGCTTGGTCATTGTAGATGAAGAGCATGAAAATTCATATAAACAATTTGATCCTGCTCCTCGATATCAAGCTAGAGATAGTGCAATTTACCTTGCTCAAAGTATGAAAGCTAAAGTACTATTGGGATCAGCAACGCCTTCTATGGAAACAGCAGAAAATGTTAGAACTGAAAAATATGGTTGGGTAAAATTAAAAGAACGTTTTGGTGGCGTCTCATTACCTAAAATTGAACTTGTTAACCTTAAAGAGGCACATCGAAAAAAAAACATGAAAGGTGTTTTTTCTAAAAATCTTGTTGAATCTATAAGTGAAACTTTAACTCTTGGGAAACAAGTAATTTTATTCCAAAACCGAAGGGGCTATGCACCTATCTTGGAATGTCTTAGTTGTGGATATTCTCCACAATGTGCTCAATGCGACGTTTCACTCACATATCACCAGGTAAAAAATCAATTGTGTTGTCATTACTGCGGATATAACATTCCCATGCCAACTAGTTGTCACTCGTGTGGAATGACAACATTATCAACTAAAGGTTATGGCACTCAACAAATTGAAGAGCAGATTAAAAAACTTTTCCCAGAAGCCTCAGTAGGAAGAATGGATTGGGATAGTACAAGGGGTAAATGGGATTTTGATAAAATTATAGAAGGTTTTGAGAATGAAAGAGTTCAAATTTTAGTAGGTACTCAAATGGTTGTAAAAGGATTAGATTTTAAAAATGTTTTACTAGTTGGAGTCATTAATGCTGATCACGTTTTAAACCTTCCAGATTTTAGGGCTCATGAAAGAAGTTATCAAATGTTATGTCAAGTAGCAGGACGCGCAGGAAGATCAGATAACAAAGGGAAGGTTATAATACAGACTTTCCAACCTCATCATCCTATATTGAAAAATGTCTTGGAGCATGACTATGAAGGTCTTTACACAACTCAAGAAATAGAGCGTAAAAATTATCATTATCCACCTTATTTTAGAATTATAAGGATAACTTTTAAAAGTCGTCAATATGAAACATTAAACATCTCATCAGAATGGTTTTCAAATGTATTTAAGCAATCTTATCGAGGTTCAGTTTTGGGACCCGTTTTTCCTGCTATTAGCAGAGTAAGAAATCAGTTTATTAAACAATTGCTAATTAAAATAGATTATAAATTAAATTCAAATCAAGTAAAAGGTCTCCTCAAAAAAACTTACAAAAGTTTTCAAGCTATAGCTGCCTTTAGAAGTGTAAGAGTGAATTTTGATGTTGATCCACATTAAAAACTTGAAGGCAGAGATATTTGTAAATTATATTTAAAAATTGATTATGAAAATTGTGTAAACGTTATTTAATTAAAAATAAGTTTTAATTTAATATTAATAATAATCGTTGAATTGTTTGGGTTTAAATAATCAGAAACGTATTTTTGCAATCCTAAAATAATATTATGAATCAATACGAAACTGTTTTCATTTTAAATCCCGTTCTTTCTGAAACTCAGATAGAGGAAGCAGTTCAAAAATATATAGATCTAATTAAGTCTCAAAAAGGTTCGATTTCCAATCAGGAAAATTGGGGGCTTAAAAAACTAGCCTATCCTATCGAAAACAAAAAAAGTGGCTTCTATCATCTTTTTGAATATGCTGCATCAAGCGACGCTGTCCCTGCTCTAGAAGTAGAATTTAGACGCGATGAGCGCGTGATGCGTTACTTGACTGTAAAATTAGATAAACATGGACAAGCATGGGCGGAAAAAAGAAAAAAAAGAATTAAAGCAAAATCATAAATAATGTCTAAGATAGAAGAACAAAATTCTGGAAAAAAGGAAGGGGAAATACGTTATTTGACCCCATTAAACATAGATACTTCAACTCAAAAAAAGTATTGTCGCTTCAAAAGATCAGGAATAAAATATATAGATTACAAAGATTCTGATTTCTTATTGAAATTTGTCAACGAGCAAGGGAAAATTTTACCAAGAAGACTTACAGGAACTTCATTAAAGTATCAACGAAAAGTCTCTGTAGCTGTGAAAAGGGCTCGTCATTTGGCTTTGATGCCATATGTTGCTGATATGTTAAAATAACAAAACACATAATTATGGAATTAATTTTAAAAGAAGATATTCAAAATCTTGGGTTTAAAGACGATATCGTTAGTGTGAAAAATGGTTATGGACGAAACTTTCTTATTCCGCAAGGAAAAGCTGTTATTGCTACTGCTTCTGCGAAGAAGGTTTTAAACGAAAACTTAAAGCAACGTGCTTTCAAGGAAAAATCTATTATTGACGCAGCAAACAAAAGAGCAAAAGAAATTAAAGCGCTTGATATCAAACTACCTTCGAAGGTAGGATCTGGAGATAAGCTTTTTGGATCCATTACTAACTCAGATCTTGCAGCGGCAATAAGTACTCTGTCTTCTGAGATTGACAAAAAACATATAACATTACCAGGGAAAATTATAAAGCGCCTCGGAAAGTATGAAGCAAATATTAGGCTTCACAGAGAAGTCCATTTTGAATTGCCTTTTGAAATTGTACCTGACTCAAAAACTTAACTCAAAAAGCCCACTACACGGTGGGTTTTTTATTTATAGTACATTGAAATATCACAAACTATCTGAGGCTCAATTTGATGAAATGCATAGAGAGTTTACTCTTTTTTTAGCATCTCAAAATATAACTAAAAGCGATTGGCTGATTATTAAATCACATAAACCAAAGTTAGTTGATAAATATTTAAATTCTTTCAGTGATTTAGTATGGGAAAAAATCTTATCAAACTGTCAATATCTTGAATTTTCGACTATAAGTCAAATATTTTTGTTTCATACTAAGGAAAATTCAGTAGATGCTTTGATAGTAAAAATAGACAAAAAATTGGCTGATTTAAATACAGCTGAAGGTTTCAAAAAAGTTTTAACTTTATTAAAATCAGAGAAAGTAGACATATTTGAATCATCAAATGTGTATACTCCATCTCGAAATCAATTTATATATGATTATCTTATAAAAGGATCCGTAATTTCTGATGGGAAACGTTATGAGCTATTGAAAAGTTATTTTTACAATTCAGCAAAATAGAAGATATTTGTTTAAGATTTTATAAAAATGTCAATTAAACCCTCTACACCAAAAGGTACTCGTGATTTTTCTTCCGAAGAATTATCCAAGCGTAATTATATAAAAAATATTCTTCAAAAATCTTTTGAGTCTTTTGCATTCAGTCCAATTGAAACTCCAAGTTTTGAACGTTTAGAAACTTTAACTGGTGTCTATGGAGAAGAGGGAGATCGTCTAGTTTTTAAAATTTTAAATTCTGGAGATAAAATTAATAAAGCAGATTTAGAAGCTTTTTCAGACGGCGATAATCATAAATTTACACGTTCCATATCTGAAAAAGCTTTAAGATATGATCTAACAGTTCCTTTTGCACGTTTCGTTGCTCAACATCAAAATGAATTAATTTTTCCATACCGTAGGTATCAAATTCAACCTGTATGGCGAGCTGATCGTCCACAATACGGTCGATATCAAGAATTTTACCAATGTGATGCAGATATTGTTGGTGAGCGTTCACTTTGGCAAGAGGTTGAGATGATTTCTTTGTATGATAGGGCTTTTTCAGCTTTAAAAATTAAAGGAGTTGTATTAAAAGTAAATCACAGAGAAATTTTAGCTGGAATTATGGGGCTATTAAATGAAGGCTCTAAATTAATTGATTTCACAACTACTTTAGATAAAATTGATAAAATTGGCCATCAGGGGGTTTTAAAAGAATTGGCTAAAAATAATTTTTCAGATGAATCTTTAAAAATTATCGAAAAAATCCTGAATCTACATGAGGAGAAGAAAAATCAAATATCGATACTAAAAGATTTACTTTCTTCTCAAGAACAAGGTTTGAAAGGTTTATCAGAGTTAGAATTTATTTTAGATCAATTTAAAGATAAGCAACTTGAATCAGTAAAATTAGAATTTGACTTATCTCTCGCAAGAGGTCTTCATTACTATACAGGAATGATTATTGAGGTCAAAGCCCCTGATGCTGTTAAAATTGGATCTATTGGAGGCGGAGGGCGTTATGACGATCTTACAAGTAATTTTGGATTAAAAAATATGAGTGGAATTGGAATTTCCTTTGGATTTGAAAGAATTTATTTGGTAATGAATGAATTAGGAATTTTCCCAGAAAAATTATCGTCTCGAACACAAGTTTTGTTTGCCAATTTTGGAGAAAAGGCAGCACAAGTTTCTTATTATTATCTAAATCAGTTAAGAAATAAAAATATTACTGGCGAGTTATACCCAACTGAAGCTAAGCTTAAAAAACAATTGAATTATGCTAACTCAAAGGGCATTAAAAAAGTAATACTAATAGGCTCAGAAGAATTAGAGGAAAATTCTTTTATTCTAAAGAATATGTCAAGTGGGGAGCAAACTAGTTATAGTTTAACAGACATAATTAATTTATTTAACTAAACTTCAGTTTTTGGAGTCAATGTTGGTTTAGAATATTTTTGAAAAGGTTGTTTTAATAGTTTTTTAATTTGACCATTTGCTTCTTCATCATAAAATACATCTACTCCATAAATTAATTTTTCTCTATCGAAAGGTAAGTAGGTTCCGAAAGCGCGATCCCAGATCGAAAAAATATTTCCATAATTAGCATCAGTATATGGCAATCGATAGTGATGATGCGTCTTATGCATATCTGGGGATACAAATAAATAGCTGAGATAAAGATCTATTTTTTTTGGAAGTTTAATGTTTGCATGAGAGAATTGAGTCGATATTAGGGATATTGACTGATAAAGCATTATAATTCCAATATTAGTTCCGACTAAAAAAACTCCTAATAAAGTAAAACCAAAACGAATAAAACTTTCCAAGGGGTGATGTCTATTTGCTGTTGTAGTATCAACATGATGATCACTATGATGAACCAAATGAATCATCCAAAGTGGTTTTAACTTATGTTCTAACCAATGAGGCGTGTAGGCTCCTATTAAATCTAACAATAAAAGTCCTATGAAGACTTCAAGCCAAACAGGAAGTTCAGAAATCAAGTTTAAAATCCCAAATTCATTATTAACAACCCAATCTGAAGTATTCAATAAAAGAAAGGCAAGTAAAAAATTTATTAAAATAGTGGTTAAAGTAAAAAAAAGGTTGGGCAAGGCATGTTTCCATTTTTTATATTCAAACCGAAATAGAGAAAAGTTTCCTTCCAAAATCCAAAAGAAACTTAAGCCGCCAACTAAAATCAAACTTCTGTGTGCAGTAGGAATCGATTCAAAATACTCCATTATCATCTCCATTTATCCCAATTTTTTTTTAAAAATAAAAAAAAAACATTTACTTCGTCTTGTTCATGTGATTATATCATTATAAATTTTAATAATTTTTATCATAATTATGTTACCTAAACTTTTGTATTCAATGAAATATTTATTCTTCCTTTTTTTAATTGTTCAAACAGTGTTTTCTCAGAGCAAACTTAATCCAGAAGATACTGAGATATGGGATCCTGAACCCAAAGTAGTTACTCCAGGAAAATCATCTGCCCCTCCAAGTGATGCAATTATACTTTTTGATGGAACAGATTTTTCAAAATGGCAACATGAAAACACTAAAAAATCCGTTCAATGGACACTTAATAAAGACAAGTCAATGACAGTCAAACCAGGCGAAGGAGGTATAGAAACTATAGAAGAACATGGATCTATTCAATTACATATCGAGTGGAAGACTCCAGCCGTAATCAAAGGAAAAGGTCAGGGAAGGGGAAATAGCGGCATTATCTTCCAAAGACGATATGAAGTTCAAGTATTAGATAGTTACAATAATAGAACTTATTCAAATGGACAAGCATCTTCAATTTATAAACAACATATCCCTTTGGTAAACTCTACTCGAAAACCTGGAGAATGGCAAGTTTATGATATCATTTTTAATGAACCTAAATATAATGCAGAGGGTCAAAAAATAAAATCAGGATCTTTCACAGTTTTTCTTAATGGAGTTTTGGTTCAGAATAATGTCGAAATCTTGGGAACAACAGAATATATTGGTGCTCCAAAAAATGGAAGGGATGATATGCCAGGTTATAGCAGTTCAGATTATAAAACTTCTTCTCGCCGTTCACTAACCTTACAAGATCATGGAGACTTAGTGAGTTACAAAAACATATGGATGCGTAAACTATAGACTATCTAAATTTCTTCTTTTTAAAACCACTTTTTTTCTTTTTAACGCCTGACTTTAGAGAATAAGTTTTACCTTTTTTTGTAAGTTCTACATTTACTTTTCTATTATCCATCATAAGATTTTCAAATGACTTAAGCACAAAATCTCTATGTTTCTTATGAGTTGAAAAAAATGAAAAGTTTTTCATTACTTCTACTTGGAAAACATCATCCTGACTTAAATTTAAAAAAGAACGTAAAAAATCTTTTAACGATTGCCATTCGTACTTATCTCGTGCACCAACATTTATGAAAAAACGATCTTTATCTTGTGGAGCATTTATTTTTTTTTCAGAACGATCACGTTTATTTAACCGTTCTCTTCCTCGATCAGAATAATCATTTGATTTTGGATTCAAATCAAAGTTTCTAAACTCTCTAGATAACATTAACTCGATAAGACTTTCTTTTTCTATTTCAGCCAAAGACTCTATTGCTTCTGGCAGATATATTTTTAAATCACTTTTAATAGGAGTACTTTTAATTTGATCTATCCAGTTTTTAACTTTATTGGTAAATATTACCTCAGGAGAAGGCATATCCTTCCTAGCTATTTTTGTTTGTAATTTATTTTCGATCATCCGAATTTTTCGTTGATCAGATTTAGTTATAAATATAATAGAAGTTCCTTGCTTACCTGCTCTTCCTGTCCTTCCACTTCTGTGTGTGTAAACTTCAATTTCATCAGGTAGTTGATAATTAATTACATGTGTGATGTCATCTACATCAATTCCACGAGCAGCAACATCTGTAGCAATTAGTAGCTGAATTTTTTTCAAACGGAATGATTTCATAACGGTATCCCTTTGATTTTGACTTAAGTCTCCATGTATAGCTGCCGCTTTGTAACCGTCATTAATTAGTCTATCTGCCACCTTTTGAGTTTCAATTTTTGTCCTGCAGAAAATACATCCAAAAATTTCTGGGTTAAAGCTTATTACTGCTCTTAATGCATTATAACGTTCTCTAGCTCCTACTACATAATACTGATGATTAATATTTTTTGCACTTGAGTTTTTTGTTCCCACTGTGATTTCTTTGGGCTCATGCATAAATTTTTTTGCTATGACACTAACTTCAGGTGGCATTGTCGCAGAAAAGAGCCAAGAATCTTTGTTATTGGGTGTATTTTTGAGTATGTCTTTAATGTCTTCGTAAAATCCCATATTAAGCATCTCATCTGCTTCATCTAAAACACAAAATTCAATCGCACTGATATTAACCATCTTACGCTTTATCATGTCTTTAAGGCGTCCTGGAGTGGCCACGACAATATGGGCTCCCCTTTTTATTTTCCTTGCTTGCTCAGTAATATTTGCCCCTCCATAAATAGCAACAATATTTAGATTTTTTAAATCTTGACCGTAAGTGGTAATATCATTTGTGATTTGCAGACATAATTCTCGTGTAGGTGATATAATCAAACCTTGAGTATTTCGATTATCTATATCAATTTTTTGTAACATTGGAAATCCAAAAGCTGCTGTTTTTCCTGTACCAGTTTGAGCTAAAGCTACTAAATCTGTTTTCTCTTTTAAAAGAACGGGAATTACTTTTAGTTGAACTTCCGTTGGAGATTCGAAGCCTAACTTTTCAACTGCTTTTAATAATTTTTGATTTAGACCAAGGGATTTAAAAGTTGACATACATTACATTATGGCTGCGAAAGTAATCTAAATCTTCACTTGACATGGGTTTTTTTTAATTTAATTGTAAGCGAAAAAAAATCCTGTTCAATTGAACAGGATATAAAAAGTGATTTGATAGATAATCTATACTTTAAAACCTTCTCTGTAATTACGAGTTACAAACTGGTTTGCAGCTTCTAAATTTGTGATTTTCATATTATCTCCATCCCAAAGAAGTTTTTTACGTGCAAAATAATCAACTCGACCATTTCCTTTTTCTTCTCTAAGCATATAACTTCTTATAGCTAAATTACCCATAAGTACAGTTTCTGTCATAGGACCTGCATAATCAAATGAAGAAGTTAAACTTTGATGCTCTTTACTATTGAAACCAGCTTTACATGCGTCTACCCACTTACGCTGATGTCCGTACTCTGGTTCTGGCATTTTTTCAACTTCAGGACCAAAATCAGTAGACCCATCGTTAAGGTATAATTTTGGCATCAGAGGAGAGCTGTCATTAATATTTGTCGAAATTATTCCCTTTTCTCCGATTATAAGAACTCCATTAGCACTATCAGTACCTCCAATATCACTATTTGCAGGGATGATTTCCGGATGTGGAGGCCTTATTCCACCATCGCTCCATGTCATTTGAATAGGAGACTTGCTTTTTTCTGTGGCATCAAAACTAATTGTTATTAGAGAAGAAGGTGGACAACCTTCAGGTAAATAATCAGGAGACCACATTTTAGAGAAAACACTTCCTACGCTACATTCTGCAGCAGTTGGATATTTTAGTCCAAGAGTACGGAAAGGAATATCAATTAAATGGCACCCTACATCACCCAAAGCGCCAGTCCCATAATCCCACCATCCTCTCCAACTGAAAGGATGCATGTTTGGTGTATATGGTTTTTCTTTTGCAGGTCCTAGCCATAAGTCCCAATTTAATGCTTCTGGTTTTAAGCTTGGATTAGATTTTGGCATCTTTACACCCTGTGGCCATACTGGACGATTTGTCCATATTTTTACATCAGAAACAGCGCCTACTTTTCCACTATCAATCCAATCTTGAACCATATTAAGTAGTGGATTTGAAGCACCTTGGTTCCCCATTTGTGTAACTACTTTTTGTTTACGAGCCATCTCGGTTAACATCCGTGCCTCTCTTATATTGTGAGCCATCGGCTTTTGAATATAAACGTGTTTTCCTCGTTCCATTGCAAACATACCAGCAGGAGCATGAACATGGTCAGGTGTAGATATTGTTACAGCATCAATATTTCTGTGTTTATCAAGCATTTTTCTGTAGTCATCGTATAGTTTTGCTTTTGGAAATCTTTTTACCGTTCTTTTTGCATCACCAGAAAAATCAACATCGCAAAGTGCAACTATCCGTTCGCGACCTTGAACCGAAGCGTTTCTTATATCGCTACCACCCTTGCCTCCGGAGCCTATAGCTGCAATGTTTAGTTGATCACTAGGTGAAATATATCCTGGTCCGCCAAGAACATTTCTAGGGACAATCATTATAGATGAGGCTGCTATACTTTTTTTAATAAAATTTCTTCTTGAATGTTGTTTTTTATTTTTCATTTGTTGAGATCTAAATATTTTTAAATATATAATTTAAAGAAATAAATTAAAAATTTAGTAAAAACGAATTTTTCATCTATCGCTTAAATTTGAATTTTGAGGTTCATAATCCTTTACTTAAATTTAAGAAAACTTTTTGTATGAATAAGAATTATTTTATTGCTTTGCTTCTGTGTACATGTATGCTTTATTCACAGCGAGGCAAAACTGGTGATAAAACTTTTGAAAATCGATTTCCAGAAGAATTATTTAATGATGTTTCAAATTCTTCCTTGGAGCTTATTAATGAAGTTGATCATGACATCATTGTTGTAATTAGAGATCAAAGAAAAAAATATTTACGTCACGTTTATATAAGAAATAATGAAAAATATACATTTTATAAATTACCAATTACAAGATTATATGTTCAATTTAAGTCTAAGGAATTTTTTTTCGAAGATCTTGAGAGAACTACAATAAATTTTGGGGATAGGCATAAATTTAATTTTTTCTTTGACCCTTCTCAAGATGAAAATTATTTTAGAATAACGGAGGAAGAATTTTTTAAACCATGATTTTATATTTCACCTTTTCTAAATCATTTGAAATTGTTCAAAAGGACAATAGGTAATTTATTGATGAAAATAAATAGAAGCATAATGTCAGGATAATAGCTATAAAAACTATAGCTTTTGCCAAATCCTTATTTGTCATTTTATTAATCCATTCAATTGTAGGTTTAATTCCTTTCACTAGCATAAAAAATCCAAAAATTGCCAAGGTATAAGCTAATAATTCCATTTTAATTTGTTCTGAAGGCGTAAACACCAGAGCTAGACTGATTTTTATTATTATCAATAGCAATAATTTTCCAATAATAAGTAGTATTATTTTTAACTTCAACTTCGATGCTTTCTTCCTCTGATTGATACTCAAGAGTCGTATTTAGTGTGCTTGCATCGCTTTCATCCAAATAAATCTCAAATTGTGATAAGTCACCATCAACATCGGATGCATTCCAAATTAGTGTAACAAGATTATTTATGTCCGGTGTTATATTTGCTCCTGATTGAGGAGAGATTAGTTCAGCAGGAAACGGTGCGTAATTAACAATTGCATCTCCAGCTAAATAAAACTTCCATTGTACACTTTCAGATGGGACTGATCCTGCCTCTCCAAAACTTTTTACACTCCATCTATATGGCTCTGATTTACTCAGGGCTATAGTACTTTGATTCGATGTAGTAGGAAATGTCTGAGAGGATTGAGTTAATAGATTAGTTACAACTAATTCATATGATATCGCATTTGCAGCTGAGGACCATCTAAATTCAACATTACTTTGAATGTCATTTATTGAAGTCCCGTCTAAACAGGTTTCATCATTAGCAGGACTAATTAGGTTTGGCACTGAAGGATTTACAGGAATAGGCTCCTCAGGTGTACAACTATTTAACAGTACAATTAAACTTGCAAAAAGTAAAATAATTTTTTTTCATACTTATTCTTTGATAACTTGAATTGACTGATCAAGCGTTTCTCCTTTTATATTAATAATATAAACTCCTGTTTTATATTTAGATGTATGTAAGGTGTAATTTCTTACCCCAAAAGGCAGTGAAATATTTTGATAATCAATTAACTGTCCGTTAGATGAATAGACACCAATTTCTACAATATTATCCTGTCCACCAATATAGAGTTGTAATTCTTGTTTAAATGGGTTTGGGAAGTATTTAACCTCATATGAATTCAGATAAGTTTCTTGAAATAATCCCTGGCATTCTATACCTGTTGAGATTGATATGTTATTGATTCCTTTCTCTAAAGAAACAGTATGTTTATTGCTTTCGGTTTGAGTTGTTTTACCATTGTGAGTCACTTGGTAAGTAGAGCCACCATCTAAAACAAAACTTACACTCTGATTTGCTTTGCTATAGAAGCTGCTAACAGCAAGTGGGCTTGGTTCTGAAATAGTCACCTGAAAACAACGTTCAAATTCCAAGGGATTAACTCCCTCAACACTTATGCAAATATCATAAACACCAGCGAATAGATCATCTAAATTCCATTTGCTCCCTGTAAAAGTTTCAAAAACGGAAATTCCACCACTAACTTTGACATTATATGTCAATGTACCATCCACTACGGAGAGGTCAATACTGTTCTGCCCAGCACATTTTTCTGTTTTGGAAATTGAAAAGTTGTTAGATGGCAAATAATAAATCAAACATCCCTCAATATTAACTAATTCTCCATCAGGAGTATCTGGACATATGTCAAATGGATTCCAAACTCCATCATGATCAAAATCATCAGTCGCATCTCCAACACCATCACCGTCAACATCAGTTTGATCTGGGTTTGAAACAAGTGGACTGTTATCTAAAATATCAACAATACCGTCACCGTCATTATCATCTGTTGGAAGCACTGGTTGAGATTGAAGTTCAATAGCTTCTGACTTACCCTCAGGAACTCTAATATTTCTTTGAGTTACTGAGATAGGTACGTCAGGCTGACCGTCAGCAGTATTGATATATTCAATTTCAACTTCGTAGATATTGTCTTTATTTGCATCACCAGGATTCTCATAATCAGGAGGAGTGATAAAGGCTAAATAATCTTCATTTTCGTCTTCTATAACCTCATCTGTTTTTTGTTGAGCATTATTTCTAGATTTAATAACAAATTTACTTGCATCAGCTCCACCTTTAATTTTCTTTTTCACTTTCCATTTTCCAACCCCTTTGTTGTGAGGATTAAAGTAACGGCTGGGCCCTACTTTTGCCCCCAAAGTTTCATTATTAACATCGAATATAGAGATGAAAAAGCGCCCTGTGTAGGTAGTATTAGGAATGTCAATTACCTCAAGAGATCCTGATATAGATGTTGCAAGTCCAGGCGTTCCAGACTGATCTGAGGCCCTAGCAGTTATATTAAATGTATGAGATTTAATTTCCTCATAATCCAATAGCTGTATTGTTTTTAGCTGATTCCCATTAACAAGTTCTAGATAACCATCTCCAGAAAAATTAACACTTTCAATCCCAACTCCCATCGGATCTTTGGCCTCAACAAAACCAACTAAAGTTCCCACCTCAGCATCTTCACTTACTTCAAAAGTTGTGATATCGATTTCAGGAGGACGGGGTTTGTCTTCTAATAAAACAACAACAGATCCTTTTATTTCATTAGTTCCGTCACTTAAAGAGAAAGTGAGTAATTCCCCATTAAATGATGAGTTAAAACCAAGTGCTGCTCCATATATAGAAGTCACTGTTCCGTCTGCAGAAATTGAAAGTATACCATTAAAATTTGAACCAGTTTGAGAAAATATTAAAGGTTCTCCATCTACATCAGTTGCATAAATCTTACCAATTATGGTTCCATTTGGGGGAAGCTGAACAAAATTTATTTCGGTAGTTGTGATTTCTGGTAAAGGATTATTGGTGTCACAAACATCTCCTATCCCATCCTGATCTGAATCTAACTGATCTTGATTAGCAGTTTCTATGCAATTATCCAAATTATCTACAATTCCATCTCCGTCACTATCACGCTGTGATGTACCGCAGCCTTTTTCATCTACTTTTGTTGGAATCATTTCTCCAAATCTTGGAGTTCCTTTCACATTATTTTTTTCAGATTCAGGAGTTTCAGGGCATTGATCTAAATCATCAAAAACTCCATCTTTATCGGTATCTTTTTGGTATAGTGCACACCCATTTTCATCAACCTCAAAACCCTCTTTTGTAGCTGGACATAAATCATTTGTACTATAAACTCCATCACCATCTTTATCCTGATGGAGTGTAAGTAAAGTTGAATTACTTCCATCGATTCCAGCAACCTTAAATCCAAAAATAATATCTTTTTTTGCTAAGTTAATTTCGTCAGGTTTGAAATTTACAGTGTAAGTTCCGTCGAGATTATCAATAGTAGGAAGATCACCCGAAGAATTAAAAATTATTATATCATCTCCACCGCTAAAGAAGCTAAGGCCTAAACTATCCTTAGCTTGAACCTTTACAATAGCAATGTTACTTCCATTGGCTATCATTTCCTCGGGGACAACAGATATAGTGGATTTAACTGGGTTAACAGGGCCAGATATAGGAAGTTTTAATGTGAAACTACTGCTTTGAGTGGTTAACATACCATTTCCATTAATATCAAATATAGAAGATGAATTTGTTGCACTAACCGAAAAAACTTCAGATCCAACTGGACTTAAACTTGATAAATCCATAAATATTCTAATTGTAGTTTCTCCACCTGACAGTTGAGAAGCACTTGAAAATGTAGCACTATTATTTGCCCTAAATCCAAGAATATTTAAAGTCAAGCTTGATCCTGAGGTTTGTATGACAGAAAAGGAGTTAGAAGTAATACTTGAGTTAGCATTAATATTTCCATAGACTGGTTGATCAAAAATTATATCAACATATTCGTTTTGATCCTGGACTGAAGTTAATGATATCTTTGGAGGAATAAGATCTTTAAAAGTAATACTTTCAGTTCCTGAGTATAAATTTTCAGATTTATCTGATCCTGAAACAGTTGCAAATCCAGTACCATTAAATGATTCTTCAACTATCCACTTATAAAACCAAATATTAGCTGTTGATGACGCAGTCATTGTTTCATTTGTGAATGCTCCGCTTAAACTTATCGTTGGTGATGATGACAATGATTCACTAAATATGGCTGTTATAGTTACTACATCACTGGTAGAAACTAAATTGTCAGTATCAGTATCAGATAATTGAACATTAGGTCCTGATTGATCTATACCATTTAAAAATGATTGATCTAATTGCTTATTGAAATACTTAAGTGATTGTACATATCCTAAGAATAAATGATCAGGTCCTGTAGAAGATCCTGCAGAACTACTTTCACTTCCATTTCCAACCCAACCATAACGAGGTGTTTCGCTATCTGTTTGATTTGAAATTGGTTTAAATGAATCTGGATGGCTATAAACCAAATTATTATCAACATAAAATTTCAAGCCATTAGAAGTATTTGCTTTGAATGAAACAGCAACATCATGCCATTTATCATCTCTAAGGTCGAGTGTTTGCGAAACTGCATAGGTGTCATGAGATCCACCACTTGATTGAGCATGCTTATCAGAGTTTGCAAAATGAAAGGCTAGCTTGCCAGCAGCATTACTATTTTGATCAGAACCAACTGAAAATCTAAAAACTGCAGACCTATCAAAAGAAAAAAGTATCCTTTGGTCATTGCCATGATTTGAAGTGGTTGAGCTAAGTTTTATTCTCGATAAAATGGTTAATTCATTAATTTCATCCGAATCACCTGTCACATAATTTAAATCAGATATCGCAATTCCTTTTTCACCTCCGGAATTACCGTCAAAATAAATGGCATCATTAAATGATTCATAGTAAACATTACTAACCCCTTTAATTTCTCCATTATTTGAATTTCCATTCAAATTTGAAACTGTTTTATTTGAAGATGAAGTTGCATTACCATTGTATGAATTAACATTAGAAAAATCATAATAGACTAAAAGATTGTCATTTAAATTTTTTGTAATGGTTGACGAAAATGAATTTCCAGCTATATCATAAATTGAATTATTTGAAATATTGAGTGAAATCGTTCCAGAACCATTACCAAATCCTTGAACGGGAATTTCAAGAGTATATAAAGTTCCACTTTGAGTTATTGACTGGGGATTTTGACTCGATAATGAATAACTAGAGCTTGATGAAATAGAAAATTCAAAATCGGAAGTTTGCAATGAGTTAGATCCCTGGCCACTTATTAAATCAGTAAAAACATTTTCATCAAATGTTATGTTGAAAAATAAATTATCTGAGGTTAAACCTGAGGATATGATTTGAGGAGCAGAATTATCAATTGTAAATGTAATACTATCAGTTCCAGAGTAAGCGTTTCCTGAAATATCTGATCCTGAAATTGTTGCTGTAACAATTCCGCTTGTCGTAGCTGATACAGTCCAAGGATAAGTCCAAATATTAGAAGTTGAGGAAGCAGTCATCAAAACATTGGACACTTCTGTTCCTATATTAATTGTAGGAGTGGATGCCATTGCTTCACTAAAAGTGGCAATTATATTTACTACACTTGCGCCAATCACTAGGTTGTCAGAGTCATTATCAGTTAAGGTTACATTAGGAGCAGAATTGTCGATAGTAAATGTTATGCTCTCTATTCCAGAATATACATTATTTGCTAAATCATTAGCAGAGACAGTAGCAGATACTATTCCGCTAGTTGTAGTAGATACCGTCCAAGGGTAAATCCATACATTACTAGTTGAAGAAGCTGTCATAGGAACATTAGGTACTTCGTTAGTAATATTTATTGTAGGGGAAGTAGATAAGGCTTCATTAAAAGTTGCTGTAATTGTTACTAGATCTGAACCTGACACTAAATTATCTGAATCAGTGTCTGAAAGATTAGATAAATAAGGAGGGATGTTGTCAAAAAGAAAAGTAGTTGTTGAAATCGTATTTAAGTTGCCCGCTAGATCTTCAACCGTGTTTTCGATTAAAGTGAGTGTCACAATACCTGAAAAAGATAATGTATTAGTTGCTGTTATACTACCTGAAAAAGTTTTGAAATCAGTTGATGTGTAGGGTGTAATTGAAAAACCAGAGGGAAGAATTGTAACATCACTTACAGTGAAAGTATTATCATTTATTTTTTCATTAAACACAACTGTTATTGTATTTGTTCCAGACTGACTAATGTAATCTGTTGATAAATTATTTGAGACAGTAGTGGATATAATGTTTGGTCTTACAGTATCTATTGTGAAAGTAATACTATTTGATCCGGAATATGCATTATTGTAAAGGTCTGTACCTGAAAGAGTAGCATAATATTTTCCATCAGCAAGAGCTGAACCAACCTGCCAAATGTATGTATATGAATTTGTCCCTGTGATTTGGGTCATATTAGTATTAGTAGTTACATTAGTGATTGAAATTTGAGGAGTATTAGTTATTGTTTTATTATATCCAGCAGTAATAGTAACTGTCGTAGAAAGAGATATATAATTATCACTATCAGAACTTGATAATGTTCCACAAGTTCCCCAAATAGGTTTATTAGCATCTGCTAGAATTGAGGTGTTACCTGCAAATGCCCCTGGTTCTGATGAAATTCTTGAAACACACCAACTAGTTAAATCTTGATTAAATGATTCAGCATAATTAAACATACCGGCCATATTAGTAATTTTTGCTGTATCCCAACCTCCTATATCTTGGTTAAAACTGTTAGCACTTTTAAACATACCACTTACATCATAAAAATTTGAAGTATCCCAGCCTCCAATATCTTGATTAAAGCTAGATGCTCCTTGGAACATTCTATCCGTATTAGTTACATTGGACATATCCCAAAATGAAATATCAGAGTTAAAAGAACTATTACTTTCAAATAATTCAGTCATGGAAGTTACAAGGGTCGTACATAAATTATAGTTCCCTGTAGAAATTTGACTCCCTATAGTTGAGTTATTTACAGCAATGTAAGTAGTTCCACTAATCGTAGTTGAATCACCTACTGTTGCATTAGGACATTTGCAGGTAGGTCCATCAAAATAAATTGTTTGAGATATGGTAAAAGTGATACTATTATTTCCTGAATAAGAATTTCCTGATAAATCTGCCCCTGATACTGTAGCTGAGACAATACCACTAGTTGTTGTAGATACAGTCCAAGGATAAATCCAGACGCTAGCTGTCGATGAGGCGGTCATTAATGCATTGCTAACTTCACCAGTTATATTTATAGTTGGAGTTGCTGCCATAGACTCATTAAAAGTGGCCGTAATAGTAACAACACTGGATCCAGTAACAATATTATTTAAATCTGTATCGGTTAGTGTTACTGTGGGGTCAGTATTATCAATAGTGAAAGTAATACTATCCGTTCCTGAATAGACGCTACCTGATGTATTTGTTCCTGAAACTGTAGCTGAGACAATACCACTAGTTGTTGTAGATACTGTCCAGGGATAAATCCAGACACTAGCTGTAGACGAGGCAGTCATTAAAGCATTTGTTACCTCACCGGTTATATTTATTGTTGGTGTTGCTGCCATAGACTCACTAAAAGTAGCCGTAATAGTAACAACACTTGAACCGGACACTAAATTATCAGAATCTGTATCTGTTAGTGTTACGGTGGGACCAGCACTTTTCCATTGATAACTCCCTCTTGCTGTTCCAGATATTGAATTACCACTTAAATCATTAATTGCTGAACCACTCCCTTCATTTAATTTATAATATAATTTAAGGTTGGAATTTGTATTTAGAGTTGAATTTTTATTTGTATTAATTTCGCTTTGGGTTCTTTCAGAATCCCAAAAACGAATATCGCTCATTTCACCATCAAAAAAATTAGAAGGGTTATCAATTCCGTTCCAAACACTTGCTCCAATTCCAATTAGGTTTGCTGTTGATGTAAGACCATAACCTCCAGAAGTCCAATATTCTGAGTTGTCAAGATTTCCATTAATATAAATTCTTATCCTTCCATCGGATTTTGAGTTTGTAAATGCAACATGATACCATGTATCTGTCGAAATTGATGATGATCTTACATCTGGCCAATTTCCATGATAGTCTCTTCTAAATCTTCCTTCAATATATAAAGAGCCATTTATATTTAAAACATATAAACTCCAGTCATTTTTTTTGGCAAATATGTAATCCCTATTTGATGCAGTGTTATTTCCAGAAGTAGAGCCAGAAGGTGGGGCATTATCAATCTTAATCCAACCTTCAAGAGTAAATTTATCTGAATCAAATTTAAGATCACTATTTCCCGAAGGTATGGTAATAAAAGAATCTGATCCATCAAAATCCAGTGTTGTAGAGTAAGTTGAAGATTGTCCAAACAGATAGACTGGGGCAAACAAAAAAAATAAAAATTTCCACCACAAACGATCCATGAAAATGAGCTTTTTTTACAATAAAAATAGATGATGCATAACAAAATTAGTGAAATCTATCTTAAGTGATAATTTATAGAAGAAGCACAAAAGAGTTAAAATAAAATTTATAAACTATAACGAGTATCTTAAATTACTCCTTTTATTTAAAAATAAAGTGAGAACAGCTACAAGAGATTTAATGTGTGAGTCAACAAACAAGGTGATTAGTAGTGTGACTTTAACATTGATACCTGAAGTAACAGGTGCATATTATTATCAGTACTCACTTTATTATTGAATGGTTGGAATTATTTTTATACAATAAGTATTTGCATTGCTTATTTTTATTTATTCTAATTATAAACTATTAATTATCAACGACTTATATATAAAATTTATTTATTTTAGTAAAAAATTATTAGTCATGGAAAAATTAACACTAAGTAACGGTTGTTTAAACTGTTTAAATATTAACGAGGACACCTATGAATGCGGTGTTCACCACATTGAAGTTAGTGAAAAATATACTTGTACTGATTTTAGTGGTGTAGAATAAATTATTTATTGTTTCAGATTTCTAAAACCTCTAGTTTACTAGAGGTTTTTTTTTATTTTGTAATTCTTAATCCGAAAGTAAACTGCGATTAGACAAAGTATTGACCCACCTGGGAGAAAAAAAAGAGCAATTAATAAAACAGAAAATTTACCCCTACTCGTATTCTTAACTTTTTCAGGAATACTGGACAAATTTTCCCTAAACTGTCTGATTGATGATTTCAAGATTTTAAAGTCGCCCTAGAATATAACCTACCAAAAAAGAAATCAAAACCAAAACTCTCATTTCAACTCCTAAACTTTTTGCTATTGAATCAATAGCATCAAGTATCATCTTTTTTATTTTTTCTAAATCCATGATTTATAGATAAATATATTAATTTTTGATATTTAATTTATATAATTTTTTATATCTTATAGAGATAATGAAAAAAATCTTATTTGGCATATTATCAATAATAATACTAATTACTTGTACGAAAGACGCCTTTGAACAAGAAACAGAAGCTCCTGCTGTTTTCTTTAGTGTTCAAGCCTCGTCTTCAACAGGTGGCTCTATTGATAATGCTGGTGGTTCAGTAGAATCTGGATCAACAATAACTATTACTGCAACTCCTGAAGCGGAATATATTTTCACTGGATGGACCGGCACATCCTCTTCTGAAAATCCACTAACAATTACGGTTAATTCAGACCTTACAATTACAGCAAATTTTGAAAAGCGGAAATATCCATTAATAATAAATAAAGTAGGAGAGGGTACGGTAAAAGAAGAAATTGTTAACACAGGTAAGTCTACGGATTATGAAAGTGGTACAGTTGTAAAACTTACTGCTGTTCCTAGTGACGGATATGCTTTGATGAGATGGAATAATAATGGTGTTTTAGATACTCTGAATCCAATTCAAATTACTATAGACAGTAATAAAAATGTAGATGTAAATTTTGATTATCAAACAGCCAGGGATTTAGTAGGTACATGGGAATTTGATTTGCAAGAAAATGAAACTGCGAAATCTCATGGTAAAATAAAAATGCAGATATCTATAGAATTAAAGATTTTATTCACCATGATCTTGAATAATGTTACTACAGAGATTTTTACTCAATTAAATACTTTGGATAGTAATACTCTTGTGATGGGTGATTTTGGAGCACTTACAAATGTCAATTTTGACTCTCCAACTTCGTTAAATTTTAATGTTATTACTCTTCCACCAGATACCTCTCCGCCAACATCAGCTGGAGATTTACCCTCTGCTACCTCAAGTAATTCAATAAATCTTTCAGGGGGGAAGAAAATATCTAGTAATTCGGCACCTTTTACACCCCCAATTACTGCAGTCACAAGTGCCACAGCAAATAGTGGGATAAATCCTACCCAAGCTTTAACGAGTATCATAAGCCTAACAACCCCATTCTTAACTCCAGTTACTGTATCAGCGAGCTCAACCACCGCTTCATCATGTACAATATCAGGAACATTAACCTCTGGTCCACCATCTCAGACGGTGAGTATTTCAACAGCTATTACAGATGTAGTAGGTACATTTAATTATACATGTTCTGATACTTTAAGTATAACAGCTTCAGGATTACCTCCTGGAGTAGCAATGAGTACTAGTGGTAATGTTGCTACTATATCAGGAACACCAACAGGGACCGCTTCAGGAACTTACAATTATACTGTTAGTGCTGTTAATTCAACAGGAACAGCTTCGGCTTCTTATAGCGGAGATATAACCGTATCACTTTCTTCAAGCACAACTCTAGTTCCTTGTTCAGGATCACTTGCACTAACTAGTGGACCGAGTACACAAACAGTATCAGCTTCAACTGCTATAACTAGTGTCAACTATCTTGTAAGCACGAATTGTACAGACACAACTACTGTGTCGGCTACAGGGCTACCTCCTGGAGTGACAATGAATTACACATCCTCTTCGGGTG
>CABYBK010000008.1 GCA_902517245.1 uncultured Bacteroidota bacterium
AACTGGTCCACCATTATAACTAGCTAATCTGGTAAGTGGAATCATTGTTGTGTCACCATGCCCTCCAATTACAATACCCTGGATATCGTTTACAGGTTTATCTAAAGCTAACGAAAGATAGGTTTTAAAACGTGAACTATCTAAAGCTCCTCCCATTCCTATTATTCTATTCTTAGGAAGCCCTGTAGACTTTAAAGCCAAATATGTCATTGTATCCATGGGATTTGAAACCACCACAATAATAGCGTTTGGAGAATTAATTAAAATACTCTCTGAAACTTTTTGAACTATCCCCGCATTAATGCCAATTAGTTCTTCACGGGTCATTCCTGGTTTCCTGGGCACCCCAGATGTAATTACTACAACATCACTTCCCGATGTTGCAGAATAATCACTGGTAACACCTTTTATTGAAGTATTAAAACCTAGAGTTGTTGCAGTTTGAAATAAATCTAAAGCTTTTCCTTCAGCAAATCCTTCTTTTATATCGAGAAGAACAACTTTACTTGCAATCTCTTTTTGTGCGATGTATTCAGCGCAAGAGGCTCCTACATTACCAGCACCAACAATGGTAACTTTCATTTTTATAAATTTAAATTAGATTTTTTCCCTGTAATCAAACATCAATGTTTGCATATTTAGCATTTTGCTCAATAAATTCTCTTCTCGGGGGGACCTCATCACCCATTAACATAGTAAAAACTCTATCTGCCTCACCTCCAGGTTCAATTACAACCTGCCGTAAAGTTCGTTCTTCAGGATTCATAGTTGTATCCCAAAGTTGAGTTGCATTCATTTCACCTAGACCCTTATATCTCTGAATCGATGTGCCTGCTCCATATTGCTGGACTAACAGATCTCTTTGATCGTCATTCCAAGCATAGTCCTTCTTTTGTCCCTTTTTAACCAGATACAAAGGTGGTGTAGCAATATAAATATAACCTGACTCTATCAGCTCTCTCATATACCTAAAAAAGAAAGTTAATATAAGAGTTGATATATGACTACCATCAACATCAGCGTCACACATAATAACAATTTTATGATAACGCAACTTCTCTAGATTTAAAGCCTTACTATCTTCTTCTGTCCCAATAGTAACTCCCAAAGCAGTATAGATATTTCGAATCTCTTCATTTTCAAAAACTTTATGCTGCATAGCCTTTTCGACATTTAAAATTTTTCCACGCAGCGGAAGTATAGCTTGAAAGTTACGATCTCTTCCTTGCTTAGCTGTTCCTCCAGCAGAATCTCCTTCAACTAAAAAAACTTCACATAATGTAGGATCCTGTTCAGAACAATCGGATAACTTTCCAGGAAGCCCTCCACCACTCATAACAGTTTTTCGCTGAATCATTTCTCGAGCTTTTCTAGCAGCATGTCGAGCCTGAGCGGCTAATATGACTTTTTGTACAATAGTTTTAGCATCATTCGGATTTTCTTCAAGATAATTCTCGAGCATTTCAGAGACAGCCTGAGAAACTGCTGAAGTAACGTCTCTATTTCCTAATTTAGTTTTAGTTTGCCCCTCAAACTGTGGCTCAGCTACTTTGACGGAAATAATAGCAGTAAGACCCTCTCTAAAATCGTCTCCTGCTATGTCAAATTTTAATTTATCTAAGAGTCCTGAGGAGTCTGCGTATTTTTTTAAAGTTGTTGTTAAGCCCCTTCTAAAACCTGATAAATGAGTCCCCCCCTCATGGGTATTAATATTGTTGACGTAAGAATGTAAGTTTTCAGAAAAGGAAGTGTTATAAATCATAGCTACTTCAACCGGAACTGAATTTTTCTCTCCTTCCATAGCTATTACATCACCTATAATTGCTTCACGGTTTTCGTCTAGAAAGTGAATAAATTCTTTTAAACCTTCTTTGGATTGAAATGTTTCAGAAATAAACTCTCCTTTGTCATCTTTTCTTCTTCTATCAATAATCTCAATTTTAATGCCCTTATTCAAATAAGACAACTCTCGCATCCTTAAAGAGAGAGTATCATAGTCATATTCTAGAATTTGTTTAAATATTTCAGGATCAGGTTTAAATGTAACTTCAGTCCCCGTTTCATTAGTGTCTCCTATGGCAGCAACTGGTCCACTTGCCTTTCCCCTAACATATTCTTGTTGCCAAATTTTACCATCACGGTTTACAATAGCAATTAAATTTTCAGACAATGCGTTGACACATGAAACTCCTACACCATGTAGACCCCCAGAAACTTTATAAGAGTCTTTGTCAAACTTTCCGCCAGCACCAATCTTCGTCATTACAACCTCAAGCGCTGAGACACCCTCTTTTTTGTGAATACCAACAGGGATTCCCCTGCCATTATCCTTTGTTGTTATTGAGTTATTTTCATTAATTGTTACGGTAATTTTGTCACAATGACCTGCTAATGCTTCATCTATTGAATTGTCTACTACTTCGTAAACTAAATGGTGAAGTCCACGAGAGCCTACGTCACCAATATACATTGATGGTCGCATCCGAACGTGCTCCATCCCCTCAAGGGCTTGAATACTATCCGCAGAATATTGATTTTTTTGGTTTTCTTCGTTCATTTTTTAAATGTTTTTTGCCCGTGAAAACTCAGACTATCAAATATAATTATTTAGCCATTGGAATATTGGCTAAAGCCCTATGAATATTGGGAAGTTATCAACACAAAAGTGTTTAAAAGATGTGTTTTTTGAATTAAAATTCTTAAGATAAAATACTAATCGTCGTAGCTTTTTTCGTGAACATTTAAAACAGCTCTTCCACTAGGATCATTTTGATTTTGAAATGCTTTGTCCCAAGCTAGTGCTATTGGTGTGCTACATGCAACCGAAGGTACAGATGGAACACTCAAAGCAGCAGCTTCGCTAGGAAAGTGTGATTCAAAAATAGAGCGATAATAAAACTCTTCCTTGTTTTGAGGTGTTTGAATAGGAAATCGATAATGAGCATTTTTCATTTGATCATCTGAAATTTCTAGATCTACTAACTCTTTTAAACTATCTATCCAACTATACCCAACCCCATCAGAAAATTGTTCCTTTTGACGCCAAGCAATGCTTTTGGGTAAATAATCTTCAAAAGCCTTTCTTAAAACCCATTTCTCCATGCGATCCTCTGTTATCATTTTATCTTTTGGATTCAAACGCATAGCTGTTTCGATAAACTTTTTATCTAAGAAAGGAACACGACCCTCAATTCCCCATGCTGCAAGTGACTTATTGGCTCTTAGGCAGTCGTATTGGTGAAGCTTGTCAAGTTTTCTTACTGTTTCTTCATGAAATTCTTTAGCGTTAGGTGCCTTATGAAAATAAAGATAACCTCCAAATAATTCATCCGCCCCTTCTCCAGATAAGACCATTTTAATTCCTAATGATTTGATTGCTCGAGCCATCAAATACATAGGTGTAGAAGCTCTAATTGTAGTAATATCATATGTCTCGAGATGATATATTACTTCGCGAACAGCGTCTAGGCCCTCCTGAACAGTAAATTTAACTTCATGATGAACAGTTCCAATATGTTTTGCGACTTCTTTTGCAGCAGCAAGATCTGGTGATCCCTCTAAACCCACTGAAAAGGAGTGTAATTGTGGCCACCATGCTGTTTGGGTATCATCTGATTCGACTCTTTTCGCAGAAAATTTTTTAGCTAGTGCTGAGGTTATAGATGAATCCAAACCTCCTGAAAGTAGAACTCCGTATGGAACATCACTCATTAATTGGCGATGAACTGCATCAGATAAGGCATCATGTAATTTTTTTATTGATGTTGAATTCTCTTTTACTTTTTCATAAGAATCCCAATCGATTTTATACCACTTAACTATTTTTGAGTCGCTACTATGAAGATAATGCCCCGGTGGGAATAGTTCAATTTTTGTACACACCCCCTCTAGAGCTTTTAATTCAGATGCCACATAAAAAGTTCCATTTTTATCCCATCCCATGTATAATGGGATAATACCCATATGGTCTCTAGCAACAAAGTATTCATTTAGTTTATTATCATATATAGCAAATGCAAATATTCCGTTTAATTTGTTGACAAAATTTTTACCATACTTTTGATACATAGAAAGTATAACTTCACAATCGGAATCAGTTTTAAAATTATAATCATGCTCACAAACATTTCTTAATTCACGATGATTATAAATCTCACCATTTGCAGCCAGAATAAGATTTTCAGATGGACTTATTAATGGTTGTTTTCCGGAAGTTGGATCTACAATCGCTAGACGCTCGTGTGACATAATTGCATTAGAGGTATCATAGATACCACTCCAATCTGGACCACGATGCCTCAACTTTTTTGACATCTCTAGTATTTGGGGACGAATAATGTCACTTTTTTGCTTTAAATCAAAAGCACAAACAATACCACACATAATGATTTTTGTTACAAAATTAATTTATTTAATTTAATATTTAAACAATAAAATACATTATGGTTAAATATTTAAACTAATATTTGATATTTAAGAAATAATTTTCATTTTCTAAGAGTAAAAATGTGAAAATGTTAATATTATCAATTTGTTTTAATTGATTCGGTTGCTGTAAACAATATTACCATTTAGTAAAGTAGCAACTATTCTTGTTTTTAGGATATTACTTTCTTTTTCCAAAATTATATCTCTGTCAAGAATTATGAAATCAGCTACTTTTCCAACTTCTATTGAACCTTTTTGATCTTCTTCAAAGTTTGCATAGGCACCCCATTCGGTCATTCCAGATAGAGCTTCCATTCTTGAGAGTTTGTTTTTACTAAGGTAACCTCCTTCAGGATATAAATTTTTATCCTGCCTTGCAACAGCAGCAAAAAATGTTAACAAAGGACTTACTTCTTCAACTGGAAAATCAGTTCCTAATGATATTCGACCTGACATATCTAATAATTTTTTATACGCATAGGCACCATCAAGACGACTTGAACCAATTCGATCCTCAGCCCAGTACATATCACTTGTTGCATGGGTAGGTTGGACTGATGGAATGATTTTTCGATTAAAAAGAGATATGTCAGCTGTATCAATAACCTGAGCGTGTTCAATTCTCCATCTTGGATCATTAGAAAATGTTAAGGCTTTATTGTAAGCTTCTAAAATTGTCCGATTTGCATCATCACCAATGGCATGAGTATTCATCTGAAATGGAGTTGTAGATAGCATGTAAGCTAGTTTTTCTAAAGAATCCTTAGGAGTAATAAATTCACCTCTGTGAGACTTCAAATCGGAATAAGGAGCCTTTAATGCAGCTCCACGAGAACCTAGTGCACCATCGGCATATACTTTGAAAGATCTAACATTTAGCTTATTTGTTCTAATAGGTCCTTTTGACAAGAAATGCTCCATATTTTCTTTGTTATTTGAGATCATAGCATAAACTCGTATCTCGAGGTCTCCAGTTTTTTGTAAACTATCAATCAAATAAATATCATCTTTATCAATACCTGCCACAGAAACGGTTGTAAGACCATTTTCAAATGCAATTTTCTCAGCATTTTTGAGTGCCTTGATCTTTTCGTTAAGAGAAGGTTTAGGCAAAATTGATGTCACAAATGAAATTGGAGAATCAACTAAAACACCTGTTAATCTTCCATTACTCTTGATAATTGTTCCTCCTTTAATTATAGTTTTTTCATTGATTCCAGCCATGTCAAGGGCTTTCTGATTGACAAGAAGAGCGTGCCCATCAATACGCCTTAATGCAACTGGGATATCGGGGAATAATGAATCTAATTTGGATTTATTTGGTAAAGATTTATCTTTCCAATCATTTTGATCCCAACCTCGACCAGTAATAGCTTTTAATTTTTTATTTTTTGAATAGTCTTGAACTCGATTTAACACCTCTTCAAAACTTCTTGTTCCTTTTAAATCAACCTGTTGAAGACTAAGACCCAATTTTATAAAATGACAATGTGAATCAATAAAACCAGGATAAACAGGTAGTTTTTGAAGATCCAAAACTTTTTTAGCATCATAATTATTGATAAGTTCATCTCCTCCAACAGCTACAAACCTGCCTTCATCAACAACAAATGCAGTTACTTTTCCAGTAATATCACCTAAGGGATAAACAGTAGCATTATGCACTATAAGGTCAACTTTTTGCTGACATGAATTAACAAATACCGCAAATAAAATAATAAATAATAAATGAAAAAAGTTTTTCATAACAGATAAAAAATGTTTTATAAAAATCTAAATGCAAATGTAATGAAATCATGTTGGCCCACACAAAATTATTGATGTTTTGAAAATTGATGAGACTAGTATTGAAAATCAAACTTATAGGTTACTCCACCAACTAAAAGTATGGGTTGTTCAGGGAAATAAGCCCATCTTCCATTCTTCCCCTTAGTACTAAAACGTCCTTTTATAAAAACATCAAATTGATCTGAAATTTTATAAGTAATATGAGCTGTACTCCTAATAAAAAATTCTAGATCCTCTGGTATAATTTGCACATCATTTAAATCTTGTTGAAGAAAAATTGGACGAAAAGCTGCTTTTCTGTCTCCCCAAAAGCTACCATTTAAGGAGAAAAGTAAACGATCTTTATATTTAAACTGACTTTCCCAATTCATTTCTAAAGCAGGAACATTCCACAAATATTGTTCATTTTTTGAATCAAATATCCGATAAACCGTTTTAAAACGGACAAAGTTATTTTTTGCTAAGTCGATTTGAATTGAAGCATTAAAGCCATAAATATCAGTATTAGCATATTGACTTTGAAAGGAATTGGATAAGCGGTAGGAAAATTCTTCATTCCTGTTATCATAAGGTAAACGAACAAAATATGTGAAGTTCTCTACTTGATCAAAAATAAATCCAAAATCAAAATTTAGGACAGAAGCTAAACTAGATCGAATGCCAACTTTAGCATTGTATTGGTTAAACGTCGGAGCTAAACTCGTGGTAGGAGCTAGAAAGGGGTTTGATTCTGAAAGTGTTTTATAAGTGTTTTGATTGACTCCCCCATTAGACATGAGATAAGGACTGATAGTACTTCCAGACTTATTGTAAAATATTTCAATTTTTGGGTAATATAATAATGAGCTTGATAAATCATCAACACCTAGAAGATATGTGACCCCAGCACCAATAATCATTTTTAGGTCACTAAAGTTTCCTTTCCAGAAAACATCAACAGCACCTTGACCTTGTGAATATTGTTCGTTAGAAAGCTTAAAGTAAGATGTATCAAAATTGGTTTTAAAACCTTGAATTTTAACTTCAGCCTTAATTTTTCCTTTTCCAAGATCATTTTCTAATCCTGTCCCTATTGCGACTTGCTGCTCAATACTATTATAGTTATCAGAGCTTATGTTTGCTTGAAAAGTTATATTATTTAATAGAGAATTATACCAATTCCAATTTGTTCTAAGTTTAAAAAAATTTCTATTAATTTCTGGATTTAGATTGTTGATCAAAAAATTATTCCAACTTGTATCATAAAGACCAAAATAGTTGTTATGATTTGAAGTAAATTGGATATGAGTATTTGCATTATATTCATTACTCCTTAAATTATGATGAAGGCCAAATTGACTGTGACTTTGATTACTTTTAAGTAGGGTATTGTCTAGATTAGCACCAAAACCATCACGATAAAACCTAATTCCAAACCGCTGTCCTCTATCAATCTCTATTAAGCTTGAAATATTTAAATACAACTGACTTTTATTACCAAAAGCACCACTAAAAAAAGTATTGTAAGGTGTTGATGATGATCTCTGCTGAAGCTTTAAAGGTGTGGCTTTATTTGGTTGAAATGTTGAAACTACTGGCACAGCTTTAAATTTATATTCTAATTTTTTTTTTGCATTCACTAAACTATCATGAAACTTAGCTGCATTTTTAATTTTAAAAGCATCAGATAAATTTGGTGTATAAGATTTAACAACAAGTACCTCTTGAGTGCCAATGGAATTATTTTCTTTATTTTCTTGAGCAGAAATATTTATAGTAAAAATAAAGAAGATTATAAATCTTAATCTAGCCATTACCGTCATCATTAATGATTGAACGATTTGACTTTTCTAACGAAGCTTGATATTTAATTTTTAATTTCTGAGCTTCTTGAACTACTTCTGGGTAGTTTTCAAAATTATCTATCAAAGAATCTAGAATAAAAATAGCTTGAAATGAATCTTCCAGAGCAAAATAGTTCTTTGCTAGTAAAAGCAATGCTTTTGCATTCCACTTTTTAGCTTGACCACCGTTTTCAGCAATTTTAGAAATTAACTTATTTGAATCAAAATATGCCTTTTTCCTATTTAAGTGTTCAGCTCTAAAATAAATTGCTTCTGCAGCAATAAGTATTTGTGAAGAATTTTCTAGTTGTCTATATGTATCGCCAGCTTTTAAACTATCCAAAAGAGCTAAAGAAGAACGTGCCTTAAATTTAAGGGCGTCAATTTTAATGTTTTCTGTTAATTCAGTTAATCCTAAAACTTTTTCTATTGTCTCTAGTGTTTTCTCATGCTCTTCATTTGAATAATAAGCTTGCATGAGATTTAAAATAGCGAATCGTTTGTTTTCTTTGTAAGAAGAAACCTCAGCTAACTTTTCCATGTATGGAATTGCAGTGATTTGCTGATCATTATTTTTTAAAATTATAATTACACGGACTAATGCTTTTTCGGTGTAGCTTGACACATTATCTTCAATCAATTCTTTATAAGCTACCAAAGCTTTATCAAAAAACTCTTTATCAAAGTATATTTCAGCTAAATAATACAAAACAACCTTACTAAATGAACCTTTTGGGTAAGCTTTAAGATACTCCTCCAATAGTTTTAGAGATTTATCAGTATTGCCATCTAAAAATTGGCGTTCGGCTGACTTAAAAGCTGTCTTCTCGATTTCTGAGTCGGAAAATTTATTCAGCCCTTTATCTTTTGTCCATTCAATAAAACTAGAAACACCACCTTGATCTATAGCTATTTCTTTGAGAGTACTAATTGCCTGTTCCCCAACTGGATATTGATTATAATCAAGAGCAACTTTTTCTAATACTTCTTTAGCTAATTCATACTTCTCCAGATTATATAAAATCAATCCTTTATTTAGAGATGATTTAGCTAAAAAGGGACTTCTTTCAAAAACAGAAAGAAGTTTATCATATGTTTTAATCGCCTCTTCATCTTCTCCCTCTTGACTATAGGCTGACGCTAACTCAAAAAGAACGTCATCTAATAAATCATTTTTAGGATAAATTTTCAAAAATTCAATTAAAGCTTTAATTTTTTGGATATTACGATCTACAAAACCATAACTAACTGCTTTTTGAAAGCTAGCATAAGCACCATTTTTGGGGCTAAGTAAAATAGCGATATTATAGTTTTCCATTGCAGCCCAATAATTTTTTAATGCGAAATGACAATCTGCAATTCTTAAAAATGTATCACGTTGATATGAAACATCTAAAATATCATTAGATTTATTGAAAACTTCGAAGGATTTAAGTGCATATTGATACTCGCCTATCTTGAAATAAGTATATCCTATATCATAATTCAATCTATACTCAGAAACAACCTCCTTGTTGTTTGGATGTTTATCAAATTGCTTAAATAAATCTAATGCTGCATCAAATTTATTATGCTCATATTCTGAACGTCCATACCAATATAAACAAAATGCTTCCCAATATTTATTATCACCAATCTTCAGACTTCTTTTAAAAAGATTACTGGCTTTCAAATAATATCCATCGTTGAATTTTTGAATTCCTGCTAAAGTTAAAACTCGTTGCAGAGTTTCATTATTTTTATAGCCCTTTTTGTTTTGAAGTATTTCCAATGCTGCTGAATAATTTTCACTTTTGGTGTAGGAATTAATTAAAAGCTCTCCAATGAGATCAATTTTATCATTTTTAGGGTACAGCTCAAGAAAAGCTAATAATACTACCGGAGGGTCTTCATACGGGTTACCTATATCGTAGCTGAGTTTTGCATAATTCAAAAAAGCATCTTCTTTAATAGTAGAATTAAAATCCATTTCTGAGGCTCTTTTAAAAGCATTTAATGCAGATACTTTATCATTCGTTTGAAGATAGCATTCAGCGAGAGCATAATAAGCATTTTGCGAAAGAGCATTATTCTTTCCAATAATTTTATTGAATTGTGCTATTGCTTCATCAAATCTGTTTTTTTTAAAATAAGCATAACCCAATTGATAATAATCAGTATTATCCAGAGTTCCTCTTTTCCCATCATAGGCTTCTAAAAAAGGTATTGCTTTTCCATATTGATTATTGTTAAAATAACTTTCACCAATAATTTTTGATAACTCAGATTTCTCCTTAATGTTAGAATTATCAAGTGCAATTTTAGCGAATTCAATAGCCTTTTTGAAACGACCTATCCTAAAATTCATATCTGCTTGAAAATAATTTAGGTTTTCTTTTTGAGATGGATTAGAAATATTCCCAAACGATGTTATCGCACTATCAAAGTCTTCAAGTTGATATGAAATATGTCCCAAATAATAGTGAGCGTCAGATTCATATATTGAGTTGTTTTTGACCTTTTCTAGATAGAATCTCGACTTTTTGTAGTTATTTGAAGAAAAAAGAGTATAACCCTTATTAAAATTGTAAGATGCTAACTCATATTTAGGGACCTCATTATCTGAAATTTTATTAAACCACTTAAGGGCATATCTGTATTTTTCATTTTTAAAATAATAATTAGCAACATCTAAATCAATTGTTTTTGTAGTGACAGAGTTAGGATAGTTTTCTTTGTATTGACTTAACATTTTTTCAGTACCAGAATAATTAAGTCTTAGAGCATTAGAGAGCTTATTAAATTCAACATTTTTTTTATAGAATTTGGAAGAATAAAATTCATCTTCAAAAATACTCCCCTGCCAAGAAGCTGGAAAATAATCTAAACCAAAAAAGTGATTTGAAAGCTCATTAATTTTAGTATTGTTAAAGATTTGGCCATGAAGTTTTATTGGTAAAAAAAGTATTCCTATACAAAAACATAATAAAGTTTTTAAAAAACTAGCCATGTTAATAAAGGTAAATTATTCAACTATATTAATGAACGTTATTCTTTTTTGAAAAGTATATTTTATCAACAAAATAATAAAGACTAACTCAAAATATTTACATTTATAAAAATTCACATTCAAGAATAAATATTCTTATGGTCAGCCTAAAAAACGCGACAATTGTAAATGAAAATAATATTTTATTTTCTGATATCAATTTCAATGTAAATTCAGGTGAACTAGTATTCCTTATTGGAAAAACAGGAACTGGAAAAAGTAGTCTACTCAAAGTTCTTTATGGTGATTTACATATCAATTCAGGTCAAGGCTCAATAATGGGATTTGATTTAACTCAATTAAAAGAAAATCAAATACCAAAACTTAGAAGAAAATTAGGTATTGTTTTTCAAGACTTTAAACTTTTGCCTGACCGAACAGTTTTTGAAAATCTTTCATTTGTTCTAAAGGCTACAGGATGGAAAGAAAAAGAAAAGATCAAAAAGCGTGTATCGGAAGTGTTAGAGATGGTTAATGTAACCTCTAATGATAAAAAATATCCTTTTGAATTATCAGGAGGAGAACAACAGAGAGTTGCAATAGCAAGGGCACTTCTAAATAATCCAGAAATTATAATTGCAGATGAACCAACTGGGAATCTTGACCCAGAAACTAGCAACGAAATTATGCAGCTTTTTAGTAAACTTCATAAAGAAGGTATCAGTTTAATAATGGCAACTCACGACTACAACATTATTGTAAAGTTCCCAGGTAAAATATATCAATGTGATCAAAAGGGCTTAAATGAAGTCGTAACTAAAAAATAAATTAAGTTTTTTTACGCTTCCTTTCATTCTCATCTAATAAGGTTTTTCTGATTCTAAGCGAGTTTGGAGTGACCTCTACATACTCATCTTTTTGAATGTATTCCAAAGCTTCTTCTAAAGAGAATTTAATTGGTGGAGCAAGTTTCACCTTATCATCTGACCCGGCAGCGCGAACATTTGATAGTTTTTTTGTTTTTGTTACATTAACAACCAAATCGTCTTTTCTTGTATTCTCTCCTATAACCTGTCCAGTATAGATTGATTCATTAGGAGAAATAAAAAATTTACCTCGCTCCTGCAGCTTATCAAGGGAATAAGGTATTGCTAAACCTTTTTCCATGGAAATCAGAGAACCGTTTACTCTACCTGGAATTTCTCCCTTATAGAGGCTAAATTCTAAAAACCGATGGTTCATTATAGCTTCACCCGCAGTAGTTGTTAAAAGTTGATTTCTAAGACCAATAATTCCACGAGAAGGAATTTTAAATTCACAAACCATGCGACTTCCCTTGGGATTCATAGCTATCATCTCCCCCTTTCTAAGGCTTACCATTTCAATTGCTTTTCCAGATAGATCCTCAGGCAAGTCTATTGTTAATTCCTCTAGAGGTTCCATTTTAACACCATTAATTTTTTTAATAATTACCTGAGGTTGGCCGATTTGCAACTCATATCCTTCTCTTCTCATTGTTTCTATAAGAACAGAAAGATGAAGCACCCCACGGCCAAAGACAATAAACTTATCTGAAGTATCAGTAGTTTCAAGACGCATTGCCAGATTTTTTTCAAGTTCTTTTTCAAGACGTTCTCTGATGTGACGGGAGGTCACAAACTTTCCCTCTTGTCCAAAAAATGGGGAATCATTAATTGTAAAAAGCATACTCATAGTTGGCTCATCAATTGCTATTGTGGGTAATGCTTCAGGAGTTTCATAATCTGCAATAGTGTCACCAATTTCAAAGTCCTCAAGGCCAATTACGGCACATAGATCACCAGCATTGACATTTTTTACTTTTTTTCGACCTAATCCGTCAAAAAGATTTAATTCCTTAATAGTAGACTGAATTTTGGAACCATCTCTCTTTATTAAATTTACTTTCATCGGTGAAGTCAATTTACCTCTTTGTAATCTTCCAATTGCAATTCTTCCAGTAAATGAAGAAAAGTCTAGTGAAGTAATTAACATTTGAGTATTTCCCTCATTAATTTTTGGACTAGGAACATATTCAAGAACCATATCTAAAAGAGGGGCAATGGAATCTGTCTGTATTTTCCAGTCAGTACTCATCCAATTGTTTTTTGCAGAACCATAAACTGTAGGAAAATCCAACTGCCATTCTTCAGCATCCAATTCAAACATAAGATCAAAAACTGCTTCATGTACAATTTCTGGTGTGCAATTATCCTTGTCAACTTTGTTTATAACTACTATTGGTTTTAATTTGAGATCAATTGCCTTTTTTAGAACAAATCTTGTCTGAGGCATAGGACCTTCAAAAGCATCTACCAATAATAAAACTCCATCTGCCATATTTAAAACTCTTTCAACTTCACCACCAAAATCGGCATGACCAGGGGTGTCGATAATATTAATCTTAATGTCTTTGTAAACTACAGAGACATTTTTTGAAAGAATAGTAATTCCACGTTCTCTTTCCAAATCATTATTATCCAAGATAAGTTCTTGGGTATTTTCATTAGATCGAAAAAGATTGCAGTGGTGTAGAATCTTATCAACAAGAGTAGTTTTTCCGTGATCAACGTGTGCAATAATCGCAATATTTTTAATAGCTCCCATCGTAATTTTAAACGCTGCAAATATAGAGGTATATCTTTGACTTTAACTTGATAAAATTCAAATAAAAAACTAAAGATTTTTTTGGCTTAATATTTGTAAATTTGTCTTATCTAATGTTCTTTGAAACTCATGGGGTCGACTGGTTTTGACAGCAGGACGCATGAAAAAGTAAGCAAGTCGAGCGCTGAATTACAGCTCGTAAATCTCATTTTTCACATTTTTAAATGGCGAGAATAACTACGCTCTAGCTGCATAATTAACCGAATTATAGTAAGTTAATGCCAAGTCCTGGCAAGGCCAGGAAGCTGGATGTCTCTAAATAGCCCTTGTTGACGGCGATTTAAATAGAGGCACCATAAAAGTCAACATCGAAATACTCAGGCATCGTGGGTGTTTTTCAATAAAGATGCTAAGGTTTGTATGGGCAGTTTTCGGTCAGTTCAAGCTCTAAAATCAAACGAAATCTAAACTTGTAGAAAGCTCTTTTATCGCTTGTTTGGACGCGGGTTCGAATCCCGCCGACTCCACTATTTAGCCCTGAAATCACGGAGTTTTCGGGGCTTATTTTTTTATTTGCCAGTAGAGTTTTCTTTTCTTCATCTGACACCATCAATTTCTTATCATAAATTTAGGTGGTTTTATCAGATTAGTTCAATGGTTGTTCTAATTGATATTGCTCGTCATACAAACCCAATTGATTTCGTTTCCATTTTGCACCTTCCAAGAATAGAATATGAGGAGTAGAAACATCCCAATCCCCTAATTCTTTTAGCATTGATTTTACCAAATCCATATTTTCAAAAGCAATATTGTTTTGCTCTGAAGGGTCATTATCTAAATTGAATAATAATGGTATTCTGTCAGGTAAGCGAATCAACTTCCAATTTCCCTTCCTTATACCTGCACTAATAGTAAAACGCCACATCATTGTTTGATGTGGGACTCCTTGAGTTTCATTCGTGATATAAGGAAAAATATTCACCCCGTCCAGTTTATCTTTCTTGGTGATTTTTCCTCCTGCCAATTCAACAAAAGTTGGCACTAAATCTAAAGATGTGATGGGATTCTTATAAATACCTTTCTTTAATTTTTCAGGATAAGAGATAACAAATGGGATGCGAATCCCACCCTCTAACAAAATTCCTTTACTACCATTAAAGGGAGCATTGATAGAGCCATTATTTTTGGTTGGCCCACCGTTGTCACTAAAGAAAACTACAATAGTTTTTTCATAGATCCCTTGTTTTTTTAATTCCTTTACCATTCTGCCTACATTTACATCCAAACGATGAATCATTGCCGCATAAGTCCTTCTCTTTTTATCCTTTATATGGCTATACATCCTCAAATCCTGATCAATGGCTTGCATAGGGGTATGTGGTGCATTGAAAGAAGCATATAAAAAGAAAGCTTCGTCTTTATGCCTTTTTATAAAGTCTACACACTCATCCCCTTTGTCGTCTGTTAAATATGTTATGGCTTGAGGTTTTTTATAATTTGAGATAATAGATCTGTCATATTTTGCTCCATTATATTCTGATGGAAAATAGTTATGTCCACCTCCTAGGTAACCCCAAAACTCGTCAAATCCTCTATTAGTAGGATAAAATTGTTCTTTTTCTCCCAAATGCCATTTACCAACTATACCATTTACATAACCTAAGTCAGAAAGTCTATCAGCAATTGTTTTTTCAGAAACTGGGAGTCCTGAATATTGAGGATTAAATTGAGGGAGTGGAACACTTAGATTGTTGTCATAACCAAAATTCACTTGATTTCTCCCTGTAATTAAGCCTGCCCTAGAAGGGGCACATACTGGAGCAGAAACATAAGCTTCTGTGAATATTACACCAGAATTTGCCAAAGCGTCAATATGTGGTGTTTTAATTTGTTTACTTCCGGTAAACCCTAGGTCTCCATATCCTAAATCATCTGCTAAAATAATTATGAAATTTGGTTTTTTCTCTGCATTTTGTTGGGCTTCAACACATCCACTTAATACAATTAAAACTGATAAAACTATTCTAATTTTCATATTTTTAATTTATTAGCTAAAAGTTATTGAAACTTTTATGGGACTTGTCTCCACAAAGATAATTCAACAATAGAAGATTTTATTTTCATCTAATCTAACCAGATGACTTTATCTTTTATTGGTCCAGGGGTTCTAGTATTAATTTCCTTATCATAATTACCCATATAAAATAAACCAAGACATTTTTCTCCTTTATTTAGAGCTGTAAATTCATCGATAGAATCAATTATTTTTGGGGAACTCCAATAAGAACCAATATTAAGTTTTGTACACATTAACCACATATTTTGAACTGACATAGAAACTGATGCAATTTCCTCCCATTCTGGAATTGACTCCAATGGATCTCGCTGCATACATATTAGAATTACTACTGAAGATTTTTTTGTTTTTTCTATAATACGATCATATCTAAACTTTGAGAATTTTGGGCTATTGTCTTTGTATTTTTTAGCCAAAAAATCTCCAAGACTATTTTTTGATTTCCCTTTTAAGACTCTAAACCGCCAAGGTTCTGTTTTTTTGTGAGTTGGAGCCCAATTTGCAGCTTCGAGAATTAAGTTGATCTGTTCATCTCTCAGGGGTATGTCGTTATATTGATTTGGCATTATAGAACGACGAGATTTAATTGTATTAATTATTTCCATTTAAATAGATTCTTTTATTATAAAGCTTACATAATCACTTAAAATAATTTTACAATATTAAAATGGCCGTAAACTCTATCAAATTAAGTTTAAGCTTTAGATTTTCTCGCTGAAATAAAACTTTGAATAAATGTAACCATTGCCCACAAAGAGGTTAAAATCATTGCAGAAACTCTAATAATTCCAGCTATATTCCCTCTGTCTAAAGTTCCTAAAAAAGGCTTCACCAAACCAATAATTATTAATAACGTCAAAAGAACTGCGACATGAGCTGCAATTTTATTTTCTTTTTTAACACCATTATTGATTAAAAGTAGAATAACACCTACAATTACCGGTATTAAGGCAGTGATAGGTCTAGAATCAGACTCAAAATAACCCCATAAACCCATGGATACTAAAACTAAAGAGTTTATTAAACTTACTGTATTTGCTTTCATTTTTTAATTTTTTGTAAATATAAAGCACCTTCATAAAATAAATGTATTTGCATGAAGTATTTTTGAAATTAACAACTTCGTTAAAATGGATTATTAAATGCATCAAAATTCCAAACAATTGGAAGAACAAAATATACCATTAGGAAAATGATTATAATTGATATGATATTCATCAAAATACCTACCCTTACCATATCTGATATTTTTAAATAATTAGATCCAAAAACCACGGCATTTGGAGGAGTTGCCACTGGGAGCATAAAAGCACAAGACGCAGCTAATGTAGCACCTACCATAAGTATGTAAGGATGAACCCCAAGTATTAAAGCTGTAGGTGCTAAAATTGGAAGTAGCATTGCAGTTGTTGCTATATTAGAAGTAATTTCTGTTAAAAAATTTACTGCAGCAATAACTACCATTAAAATAATAAATAATGAAAAATTATTTAGTTGACTTAGGTTTTCAGCGATCCATATTGCTAATCCACTGGACTTAAAACCTGAAGCAATAGCCAAACCACCTCCAAAAAGCAATAATATTCCCCATGGTAATTTAACGGCATCATTCCAATGCATTATTTTTTGGTCCTTATATTTTTTTCCTGTACTAATTAAAAATAATGAAATTCCAGATAGCAATGCAATGATCGAATCGTCTAATCTAGGTAAAAATAGATTTAAAAAAAATGTTCTTGAAATCCAGGCAGTTCCGGTAAATAAAAAAATAAACAAAACAACTTTTTCTTCATAACTCATTTTACCTAGTTCAGCCAATTGTCTTTTGATTTCTACTTTTCCTTGATCAAAATTATTTTGGGGAAAATTGAAAGCTACTCGAGTTAAATAAAACCAAGAGATAGTCAACAGTATTATAGAAATTGGGAGACCTAAAGCAATCCATTTTAAAAAACTTATCTCTATGTTATACAATTCTTGAACGATTCCCGCAAATACTAAATTTGGAGGAGTACCTATCAAGGTCGATATTCCTCCAATGGAAGCACTAAATGCTATTGACAACATTAATGCTTTTCCGAAAATAAGATTCTCATCATCAGTTGTGCTTTTCAGGTCTTTCATCTGTTTAATTATTGCTATTCCAATTGGAAGCATCATAACAGCCGTAGCAGTATTAGATATCCACATCGATAAAAAGGCTGTAGCAATCATAAAGCCTAAAATAATTTTTTTTAAATCCGTCCCAATTAATTTAATTATGTTAAGTGCAATTCTTTTATGTAAATTCCATTTTTCGATTGCTAGGGCTAGAATAAATCCACCCAAATAGAGAAAAACATAAGGATGTCCAAAAGAAGAAGATGTTTGGGTAAGTGGCAAGGCACCTGATAATGGAAAAAGAATAATTGGTAATAGAGATGTTGCAGCTATAGGAATTGTCTCGGTTATCCACCAGACCGATATCCACAATGTAGATGCTAAAACTGCATTTGCTTCATCTGTTAGTCCATCAGAGGAAAAAAAAAGCCTAGTTAATATGAATAATAATGGTCCTATAAAAAGACCTATTTTTTTAAAATTCATTTTTTCTATTTCTCATATTTTAAATTAATTCATACGGTTTTCTGTAACGCTTACTTTTCCTTTGATTTGCTTCAAAATCGTTAATAAATTCTTCTTTTACAGGATCCCAATTTAAGGGCCTTCTATACTCATAAGCTAAATTTGCAATATGACATAAAGTCGCTGTTCTATGGCCAACTTCGGCATCACAAATTGGCTTTGAGCCACTTTTAGCAGAAGTTATCCAATCATTTTCATGACTTTTAGAAACATAGAGCTTAACATCTGCAGCTTTCAATTTAATATTCAATAATTCTTTTGGATTAGATTCGAAAAAGCCTCTACTAATATCAAGTGTTCCGTTTGATCCAAAAAAACGAACTCCATATCCACGGCCAAAATTTTTATGTTCAACTTCAATGCCATTATCATAATACATCTTAAGCCCCCTGGATGCAGTAGGCTCAATGGGTGCCTCATATTTAACAGGTCCAGAGTTATCCATTCCTAATGCCCATTGAACTATATCAAACATGTGTGCTCCCCAATCAGAAAGTATTCCTCCTCCAAACTCTCTATACCACCTCCAGTTTGGAAACCAGTCCTTCTCAACAATAAGATCATGATAAGAACGGGCAGGCGCTGGTCCCAACCACCTATCCCAATCTAAATAATCTGGAGTTTCTTGGAACGGAAGATTACATGCAGCTGAGGGATTACCAACTTCAACCCAAACTTTTTCAATTTTCCCAAGATAACCGTTCCGCACCAACTCGCATGCTCTTCTAAAATCTCTTCTTGAGCGCTGCATACTTCCGGTTTGTAAAATACGTTTGTATTTTCGTGCAGTTCTTTCCATGATCCTTCCTTCATTTATGCTATGGGATAATGGTTTTTCACAATAAACATGTTTTCCAGCTTTCATTGCATTAATAGAAGGAATGGCATGCCAATGGTCAGGTGTACTAACAACAACTCCGTCAATGTTTGAGTTTTCAATTAGTTTGTCAAAGTCCTCATATACTAAAGCAGCTCCCTTTATTTCATACTTCTTGTACTCATTGGCCATTAATTCACGAAATCTATTTAACCTTTTTTGATGAATATCACAACCAGCTATAACTCTAGATTCAGGAATTTTTGACATACGCTCAATAAGGCCACCGCTTTGAGCCCCTAATCCAATAACACCAATATTAAATCTATCGCTTGGTGGAGTAAAACCTTTACCCATTACATGCCTAGGAATAATTGTTATTCCTAAAAATGCTGAACTTGTTTTTTTTAAAAATTGTCTTCTATTATTAATCATATTATAAATATTAACCTTCCATTGAACTAATTCAAATTACAAATAATTATTCTATATTTTTTAAAGAACATTCAATTCTATATAATATTTAGATTTACTATAAGTGAAATCAAAATCCTTATATTTGGAAACTTCCAAATAATTCAAAAACATAAACAAAATCTAATAATGAAAATCAGTAAATTATTAATAAATATTTCCCTTACTCTTTGTACTTCATTAGCCATTATTAGTTGTAATCAAAATCAAAATGAAAAAAAAGATCTTTGGCCATCTATAGAGCCTCTACCACTAAATCCAGTAATTGAAGCTAGAATCAATGAAATACTTCCCAAACTTACCTTGGAGCAGAAGGTTGGACAGGTAATTCAAGCTGATTCTGATCACGTAACTCCTAAAGAGGTGAAAGAGTATCGTTTAGGTTCTGTCTTAAGTGGAGGGAATTCTGCACCAGGACCTTTGCCATATGCTGATACAAAAAAATGGATTGAAATGGCTGATAAATATTATAATGCATCAATCGATAATGATGATGTTGAAATAGCTATTCCTATTATTTGGGGTATTGATGCTGTCCACGGACATGCCAATTTAAAGGGTTCTATTATATTTCCTCACAACATTGGTTTAGGTGCGATGAATAATCCTGATTTAATTGAAAAAATTGCAAGTGTTACTGCACATGAATTAACTATTTCGGGTCATGATTGGACTTTCGCTCCTACCCTTGCAGTTCCACAAGACGTAAGATGGGGTAGAACATATGAAGGATTTTCCGAAAACTCTGAAATTGTTAAATCATATGGAGGACGTATAGTAATTGGATTACAAGGAAAGTTTGGATCAGATAATTTTATGAGTGATGGTAAAGTAATTTCAAGCGCAAAACATTTCTTAGCTGATGGTGCAACTCAAAATGGAGCAGATCAGGGTGATGCTTTAATTAGTGAGGATGAGCTGAGTAAGGTTCATGCAGCAGGATACTATAGTGCTATTCCTGCTGGTGTTCAAACAGTTATGGCTTCATTCTCTAGTTGGCAAGGAAGAAAACTACACGGTGATAAAGAATTGCTAACCAATGTATTAAAAGGAAAGATGGGCTTTAAAGGTTTTGTAATTGGCGACTGGAATGGCCATGGTCAAGTACCAGGATGTAAGAATACAGATTGTGCACAATCTTTAAATGCTGGATTGGATATGTATATGGCACCAGATAGCTGGAAAGGCCTATATGCAAGTACTTTACAACAGGTAAAAGATGGTGTCATTTCAATGGAGCGTTTAAACGATGCCGTACGTCGCATACTGAGAGTAAAACTAGTATCAGGAATTTTTGAGAAAGGAGTACCAAGTTCCCGAACAAATGCAGGTGACGAAAATATTTTAGGGTTACCGGAAAACAGATCTATCGCAAGACAAGCTGTTAGGGAATCTATGGTTCTTTTAAAAAATAATGACCAGGTACTACCTATAGACGCTTCTAAAACGATATTGGTGGTTGGAGATGGTGCTAATAGTATTTCAAAAGCCAGTGGTGGATGGACACTTTCTTGGCAAGGAACAGGACACTCAAATGATGAGTTTCCAAATGGTGAATCTATCTTAAGGGGCATTGAAGAAGTAGTAAGCCAAGCTGGTGGAAAGGTAATCCTCTCACCTGAGGGGGATACATCAATTAAGGCTGATATTGTCATTGCTATATATGGTGAGGATCCTTATGCAGAGTTTCAAGGAGATCGTGAGAACCTAGATTTCGTATCCAATAGCTTTGATACTAATAGATTATCTCTCTACAAAAGCATAAGTATTCCTGTAATATCTGTATTCTTGTCTGGACGTCCGATGTGGACTAATCCTGAAATTAATAATTCCGATGCCTTTGTTGCAGCATGGTTGCCAGGAACTGAAGGTGGTGGAATTTCTGATTTATTATTTAAAACTGATCCATCATTCGATTTTACAGGAAGATTATCATTTAAATGGCCCTCAAGTGCATTAGTTTCAGATAAAAGTGAACCCCTATTCAAATTAGGTTACGGACTCAGTTTTTCTTCAAAGGAAAATCTCGTTAAATTAAATGAAGAATCAGGCTTAGAAAATACTAAAGCTGCTTCGACGGGAGAATTTTTTAATAAAGGAGCTGCAATAGCACCATGGGGACTTTATTTAAACTCAGAGGATTTAATAAAGAAAATCGAGAGCTTTCCAACATCAGTCGGTGGTCTTATAATTAGCAAAACAGACCATCTAGCACAGGAAGACGCCTTAAGAATTAATTGGACTAAATCTGATGGAGATTATTTTTCTATTTCTTCAGCTGAACTAGATGATATGTCGCGTCAGTCAAATGGTGCAATGAAATTAGCTTTTAATGCAAAAACATTCACTGGATCTGATGCTATTTTACAAATTGGTCAATGTAACAAGATTAGCAATTGCAATAAAACAATAGAATTTAAGATAAGTGGAGACTGGAACGAATATAGAATTAGCTTAAGCTCATTTGAAAAATTAGGTATAGACATGTCAAAAATTAACTCTGCATTAATTATCAAGGGAGACAAAGGGGTTGATATCGGATTAGCTAACGTACGTTTAGAGTAATTAATCTATCTCAAATAAATATAAACTGAAACTCAATAAGACATTCAATAAGGCATTAAAATATAACCATTTAATTGATAGGTAGCTAGAACGCTTAAACCCGAAAAAGCACGCTGAATTTTTATGTTGATTGATTTTTCATCTATACCTCTGGCAGAAGTGGCCTGAGAACAAACGAAAAGTTTTACTCCATTTGTTATTAATTTATCTATTAAATCAAGATTTGGATTAGATTTACCAAATTTATTTTGAAAAGCTTGATCTGTTAAAGCAAGAAAAGAGGCTTCGCCATGTATAGATGCAACTATTTCAATATTATTTCTTGGCACCTTACCTAAAGAAAGCATATTAAGTGTACGTGCTATAACCCATAAACCTTTATTTACACCATTTTTTTTTGTTTGATCCTTAATATCAAACAATAGTTTATACTGTGAAGATGGGTCAGGTTGAATGGCTGTCTTTTCGAAATATTTCACTTCACCATACCCATCAATTAGTGGAGTTTCCCATTTTTGGGCATTAGTATATCCTAAAGAAATTGTTAGCAATAAAAAGTATGTTTTAATCCTCATAATTATACTAAATTAATAGTTTAGATTATCGTTTTAATTTACCAAAGTTATAAAATCAAAGAACCAAGTATTATAATTTAATTGATTTTAAATTAAAATTTAAGTGCGAAAAAGAAACTGAGAAAGTATTATATTCATCTATAGTTTTACTCAATTATGTTAGTGTTTCAAAAACTCGTTAAAAGATTATTAGCATTAATAATGGTACTTTTTATGCTTATGATCACCGTTTTTTTTGGAGTTATTTATTATGATATATCAGAGCCCTCACAAAATGATATATTAGAACCCTTACCAAAGGAAATCATTGTTGAATGGGATGCAGATAAATTTGTACTTAATAATTCTCTTGTTGATAAACAAGTCGTAGATGGTTATTTACTATTGAGTGCATCATCTGAGTATATGGGGCCGCTAAATGAAGACCCTAATCTTAGATTTAGTGGTAATAATCTCTCATGTACAAATTGTCATTTAAATGGTGGAACCATGTCAGGAGCTGCGTCTTGGATTGGTATTACAGGCCGTTTTCCACAATTTGGTGGAAGAGCAAATAAAGAAGGTTCGCTTGTAGATAGAATAAATGGCTGTATGGAGAGAAGCATGAACGGTAAAGCATTTCCAGAAAATTCAAAACAGATGAAAGCAATGATTTCATATATGAAATGGCTTGATGAAGGAATCCCAAAATTAAATACCAAAGACTTTAAAGGGTACCCAAAAATTGAAGCTCCTACATTTGCTGTGGATTTGAATAAAGGAAAATCTATATATGATCTTGAATGTGTCGTTTGTCATGGAGATAACGGAGAAGGAATTCGCTATAAAGACAATAAAAAAGGGTATCAGTATCCTCCATTATGGGGTCCAGATACTTACAATGATGGTGCTGGAATGAATAGAGTGCTCACTGCTGCAGCATTTATAAAAAATAATATGCCTTACCTACAGGCTACTTGGGAAAACCCAAAACTTTCAGATGAAGATTCATATCATGTTGCCGGGTATATCAATAGCTTCTATCGACCAAAAAAAGCAAATAAAGAAATGGACTACCCTGATAAAAAATTAAAACCTGTTTCCACGCCCTACGGACCATGGACTGATAATTTCTCTCCAGAGCAACATAAGTTTGGTCCATTTCCACCTATTATCGAATTTTACAAAAATGAATTTAATATCATTAAAACTAAATAATTCGTTTTTTTAATCACCGATCTATTTAGGCTCTTGTATCCTAATGTTTCGAAATTCAACTTTTCCGTGATCACCCTGGAGCATAATAGGTCCTGGTAATGCTTCTTTACTATCGATTGCACCTCCTGTGATCCCAGGAATAATTTGATCTATTATAATTGGTTTACCGTTTGCAGAAATACTAACTCTTCTCCCTATTAATGTAATATCAAATACTTGCCATTGACCCGCTGGATTGGCTGCCATTTGATTGGGAGTTAAAAAACCATATACACCACCAAAAAGAATAGATTCTGGATCATTACCATAACTGTCTTCTACCTGAACCTCATAGCGTCCTCTCAAATAGATTCCTGAATTACTCCCTTTAGGGTATCGCACTTCAACATGCAATTTAAAATCTTCATAATTATTATTAGATATTAGGTTTACACCCGATTTTGGATTTTTCAATAGTCCATCTGAGGCTATCCATTGATTAATCATATTCTCGTCAGATGAGTGCCAACCATCTAAGGTTTCTCCATCAAATAAAGACTTGATTTTTCCCCATCTTAATTCATTATCTCTTATCAGTTTTGGGGCAGGAGTACCAGTAAAACTGTGTGAACCACCCTCGCTACTAAGAATAGTTCCTTTTAAATTTCCATCTGACAAAATTCCCTGTAAATGCAAATCATTTTGGCCATCCCATTGAGGTGGAATACTAAAATCCACTATGCCATTATGAAAAAATACCTCTGATATTGGTCTTGCACTTCCATTATGTGCTACAAAGAAGCCAACCAGGGCTTTTGTTCCAGATTGTTTAACTTGGAGCCATGATGGGAAGATTTTCCCATTCATTTCTACCTCTAAGTCCCAACTTCCAATTACCCCTTTGTTTGTTTGTGCTACTACACTAAAAGAAATTAGTGAGAATAAAATTGTAAGGAAAAAATTTCTGCATTGATTATAATAATTCATAAATTTTAAATTTAGTTAAGAGTCAATTTATCAATCCCTAAAAATTTATTATTGGAATTTAAATACCAACTTCTATTTTTTGGCATTTTAATTCCGTTTACTTCAAGTTCATCTTCGAGTAAAATAAATTCTCCATCATTTTTTGATTCATCATGATAAAACTTATATTGTTTTAAAGCAAAAGTTTTTTGGTCAAAGTAAAAGTACCAGGTATCTTTTCCTACTGATTCTTCATAAGTTACCTTCATCATAAAATATTCTTTATCCTCAATAATTATTTTTTGAACCTCGGGATCAATTATCGTTCCAGGATCTTTAAGTTTCATTGGTAGGCCATATAAATAACTATAATAGTCCTTTAAAACAGAAGCTCTTTCACAATCTAATCTATACTCATTCTTTATTTCATCGCTAAAAAATTCCTCACCATTAAACAATAAAAGGCATTTGTCACTACTTAGAGTCGACTGAATAATATTATTATTTTGATCAACAGTTAGGCGAAAAAAAGAAGAGGGTAAGTTTAATTCAATCTTGCTTTTACGAGGTAATCTCTGCGGTGATTCCATAGTAACATAAAAATCTGAATTAAAAGACTCCCATCTTGAAAAAGGGTCATGATAGGAAATGGCTTTTTCTAATAAATCCTTTCCATCAATTTTCTGAGAATTGACTGCGAAACTTAGAGATAAAAAAAAACTCAAATACAAATTTATTTTAATCATTTTGAAAGATTTTAAACAATATAAAAAAATTAATGATCTTTATAAGTGTTAATAAATGACTCAATATCATTCATAGAGATAGTTGGATTTGCCCCAAAACTATTTGCCACAAGTGCTCCCATAGCGCATGCATAATCTATAGTTTTTTGTAACGGTTCTTTTTCAATTAAGCCATTGATCAAGGTTGCTAAAAAAGAATCTCCAGCTCCTACAGAATCCTTTACTATGACCTTATAACCATTATTGTAAAACCAATCACCATGATGGTATAAAACAGCTCCACATTTTCCTTTAGTAACACAAATGATTTTGGTTTTAGTTCTTTCGGCAATAAACTCAATGTTTTTATCAATTGAATTAAACGGTGATTCTAATCCATTAGCAATTATATCTAACTCTTCATCATTAAATTTGAGCATATCTGATTTATTCATCAAATCGATTAGTAATGATTGATTATAAAATGGAGGTCTTAAGTTAATATCAAAAATACTGAATTTAGATACTTTTAAAAAAGAATTAAGTGCTTCAAAAGATTTTGCTCTAGCTATGAGACTTCCGAAAACAAATGCAGAAGCATCACTTACCATTTTGACTGTTTTAGCCTCTTTTTCTATATAATCCCAAGCGGAATCATTGTCTATTTCATATTTTGCTGATCCATCAGAATCTATATCCACAGTCACTTTTCCAGTGGGGTAAATAGGGTCCTCTTGTAAAAAAATAGTTGAAACTCCACGACTTTTAAGTTCTTTTAGTATTTCGTTACCTAAAAAATCTTTGCCAATCCTACTAATGAACTCAACATCAGCGCCAAGATCTTTTAAAGAGTTTGTCACATTAAAAGGTGCTCCACCTAATTTTTTCCCATCTTCAAAAATATCCCAAAGGATTTCTCCAAAACAAATTATTTTATTTGATTTCATTGAGATATAAAAATTAAGTTTTATTATTATTTACAATCATACTTCTGAGAAACTGAATTGATAAGATAATGTTTTTAAATATTCATTGTTTTAGTTATTCCTTGTGCTAAACCTCGAATTTCAGATAGTCCACGAAGTCTTCCTATTGCTGAGTATCCAGGTTTGGTTTTTTTATTTAAATCATCTAACATTTGATGTCCATGGTCAGGACGCATCGGGATTTCCCAATCTGAACGCCCTTGTTTCAGTCTCTTTTTTTCTTCAACTATTATATCGTAAACTACAGAAAACATATCAACATCTCCCTCTAAGTGGTTTGCTTCAAAAAAGCTACCTTCACCTTGCCATTGAATACTTCTGAGATGAAGAAAATGAATACGGTTTGCAAATTTTTGAAAAATGACAGACAAATCATTTTCTTTTCTAACACCCAAAGATCCAGTACAAAATGTGAGCCCATTCGAAAGAGATGGTACTCTATGGAAAATAGTCTTCAAATCTTGAAGATTTTTTACAACTCTTGGAATACCAAACAGATTATAGGGCGGATCATCTGGATGGACACACATCCTGACATTCATACTCTCAGCGATTGGAATGATTTCCTCCAAAAAAAGAAGAAAATGCTCTTGTAAATCTACCTCACCCAGAAATTCATATTTTTCTAATTGTGATCTAAATTGCTCCAATGTATAGCGCTCTGAAGCACCTGGCATGCCAGATATAATATTTTTTGATAGAGTCTCAATTTCATTTGAAGAAAGTTTTTTAAAGTAGCTTTTTGCCTTTTGGATTTGTGATGAATTGTATTCCCTTTCAGCATCTTTCCTTTTTAAAATAAATAAATCAAAAGCTGCTAGAGCAGAACTGTTGAAGTATAAAGCTAATGAACCATCGTCCATAGGGTAAAATAAATGAGTCCTTGTCCAATCTAGAACAGGCATAAAATTATAACATACAGTTTTTATTCCACATGAAGCAAGATTATCAAGAGTTGCTTTGAAATTATCTATATAAGTTTGAAAAGAACCAGTGCGTTGTTTAATATCTTCATGGACTGGAACAGATTCTACAACTTCCCAATCTAAACCTGCATTTCTAATAATTTGTTGGTGCTCTTTAATATCATCTTTATTCCAAACTAAACCATTAGGAATTTGATGTAATGCAGAGACTACACTTTTCGCACCTATTTGAGAAATATTATTTAAACTAACAGGATCGTCGGGTCCATACCATCTAAAAGATTCTTTCATAATACTACTAATTTCATGACTATTAGAATTTTAAAAAAACCAATCTAAAAGCTAAAAATTATTTTAAAGTTTTAAATTATAATAAAAGAAAAAGTAAAAAATAAATTTAATGCTTTATTGGTGGATTAATATCATATCAATAGTTCTAATTAGTTTTTTTTGGAATTAATTTATTTGTATTAAGTTATATTTATAAAATTTACTTTTAATAAATCATGAAAAATAAATTATTGTCTAAATATAAATATCCAGATCCCGACGGACAAACTCAATTGATTACCCTAAAAAAGGCTAATTGGAAGTACGTATCTTTTGAAACAAAAGAACTTGAAAAAAATCAAACCACCCTTATAAAAAGTGACTCCAATGAAATTTGTATTGTTGTAATTTCTGGCAAATGTAATGTTCGTAATCAAAAAATAAACCTGACTCAAATTGGAGATAGAATGTCACCCTTCGAACGAAAAAAACCTTGGGCAGTATATATAAACAAAAATGATTTTATAGAACTTAAAGCCGTGTCATCATTAGAAATAGCGATTTGTAAAGCTCCCGGTGGGGGGAATTATGAATCAAGGATTATTTCCCCTAGTCATATGGATTCAGAAAAAAGAGGAAAAGGACAAAACAAAAGATTAGTTCATAATATATTACCAGAAACAGAACCAGCAAATAGTCTTTTAGTTGTTGAATGTTATACTGATCAGGGTAATACCAGCTCATATCCTTCCCATAAACACGACACTGATGATTTTCCAAACGAGACATATTTGGAAGAAACATATTACCACCGTTTTAATCCCAAACAAGGTTTTGCATTTCAGAGAGTTTATACCGAAGATGGAAGCCTTGACGAGTCTATGGCGGTTTATGATAAAGATGTTGTTATGGTTCCAAAAGGCTATCACCCAGTTGCCACGATCGCAGGTTATGATAATTATTACTTAAATGTAATGGCTGGACCTGTTCGAAAATGGTGTTTCACTTGGGAAGATGATCACGATTGGATTAATGGAGAAACTTACAATTAAGATTTTCTTAAGTATTACCTATAAAATTTTGGTGTCTCTACAATTGAAAATGGTTCAATAGCTTTTGTCTTTTGTGCTTTAATACATATATCACAAGCAATTGCGGCAACATATCCATCCCATGAAGATGGACCTTGAATTTTATTACCCACAATACCATCAATAAATTCTTGTAATTCTATGTCATAAGCTTTTATAAATCTTTTTTTCCAATCAGTATCTATACTTGTAAATTTCTTTTCGTCTTTTCGAATCACTAAACTTTCAGGTTCAGGAAGCTTAGCAATTCCATCCGAGCCAACTAATTCGCATTGAATGTCATAACCATATTGACAATTAACAAACATTTCAACATCAATTCGAATTCCACTCCTTGTTTCCAACAATAAAATTTGAGGATCATGTAAGTTCCCGTGGCTTCGTTTTGTTTTTTTTGCAAAAATCATTTGAGCTGTTACATAGTCTTCTTTTAATAACCACCTAATTACATCTATCTCATGAACTAATGAATCTGATACAGCCATCTCAGTTACATAAGATTCTGGAACTGTAGGATTCCTGTGTGCACAATGAATCATCAGAACATCTCCAATTTCAGAATTTTCAATGACTTTTTTTAATTTTTGATATCCAGAGTCGTATCGACGCATGAATCCTACTTGGACTAATCTTTTTCCGAAATTCATTTCAGCATCGACAATATTCTTACATGCACTTGCAGAAGTAGCCAAAGGTTTTTCGCAAAAGACATATTTTCCTGCTGCAATTGATGCCAAAACAAATTCTTCATGAGTTGAACCAATTGAACATACTAATATAGCATTAACTTCAGGGCTTCTTATAAGGTCATAAGGATCCTCAAATACTTCTGCTGTTCCTAATTCAGCAACAAGTCTTTTGGCGCTTTCTATATTAATATCATTAACAGCAGTCACGATTCCCCCATTTAAACTTTTATTAATTCGTGTAGCATGATCTGAACCAATCATTCCTGCTCCTATTATTCCAAATTTAATATTCATTTAAATTTATATTTATATTTATCTATTCGTGTGATGATGATTTGTTAATTCAATAACTAAGTCTTCAATCTAATCCATTGTTGGCATTATAAATTCATTACCGCTTCTTATACCTTTCGGCCATTTTGTTGTTATAGTCTTAAGTTGAGTATAAAAACGTATACCATCAGTTCCATGCATATGATTTATGCCAAAAAGGGAAGACTTCCAACCTCCAAAACTGTGAAAAGCCATTGGCACAGGAATAGGGATATTTATTCCTACCATACCAGCTTGAATATTGTGAGCAAAAGTACGAGCAGAATCCCCATCCCTTGTGAAAATTGATGTTCCATTACCAAATTCATGATTATTAATCAATCTTACAGCCTCCTCAAAATCAGCAACTCTTACCATTGATAATACCGGACCAAAAATTTCTTCTTTGTAAATCTTCATTTCTGAGGTAACATTATCAAAAAATGTACCTCCCAAAAAGAATCCATTTTCATATCCCTCTTTATCCATTTTGAATTCACGACCATCAACAACCAATTCAGCCCCTTGATTAACGCCTGAATGAATATATTTCTCAACACGTTCCAGATGTTGTTGATTTATTAGGGGACCCATTTCTGCATTTGGGTCTGTCCCGGGTCCAATCTTTAAGCTTGATAAGCTTGAAGTTATTGCTTTCTTTAATTTTTCAGCTACATCATCTCCAACAGCAATAACCACCGATATAGCCATACAGCGTTCTCCAGCAGAACCATATGCTGCTCCCATCAACCCATTAACCGCAGCTTCCATATCAGCATCAGGCATAACAAGCATATGATTTTTCGCACCACCAAGTGCCTGTACACGTTTACCGTGGGCGGAGCCTATTTCATAAATATACTTGGCAATTGGAGTTGAGCCTACAAAACTGACAGCTTTTATATCTGGGTGTTTTAGTAATCCATCTACGGCAGATTTATCACCTTGAACAACATTAAATACACCATCTGGGAATCCTGCTTCTGTCATAAGCTTCGCATAATATATAGCAATGGAAGGATCTCTTTCAGAGGGTTTTAAAATAAACGTATTACCACATGCTAATGCTATTGGAAACATCCACATAGGAACCATAGCTGGAAAGTTAAAAGGAGTAATTCCTGCCACCACACCTAGAGGTTGACGCAGAGAGTGACTATCAATGTCTGTACCCACGTTTTCGCTCATTTCACCCTTCAAGAGATGGGGAGCTCCACATGCAAATTCAACTACTTCTAAACCACGAATAACTTCCCCTAAGGCATCAGAGTGCACCTTACCATGTTCGCGACTTATCAATGCTGCCATTTCATCGGTATTTTGTTCTAGTAAATCTCGAAATCTATTCATGATTCGAGAACGTTTCAAAGGTGTGATTTTAGACCAACTCTCAAATGCACTTTTGGCCTTAGCTACAGCAAAATCAACGTCTTCTGTTGAAGAGAGCCCAACTTTGGCGATGATCTTTCCAGAAGCTGGGTTAAAAACATCAGATGTGCGTCCACTTGATATTTTAACAGTTTTTCCATCTATATAATTATTAATTATGTGCATGCTTAAATTTGATTTATGTTAAGATTTGTTTCTTTTGCTAACTTCAATATATTTTCATACCCCATTCGAGCGTAAATTAAGGGTTCAGCAATGGATGGATCTTGTTCAGCCTCTATTACTAGCCAACCTTCATAATCATTATCATTTAAGAGCTTAAATATACTTGAATAATCAATAATTCCATCTCCAGGTACTGTGAAGACTCCTTTTAGTACTGCATTTAAAAAACTTAAATTTGAATTTTTTACATAATCCAATACATCTTTTCTAATATCCTTGCAATGAACATGATGAATTCTATGTTTCCAATTAACTAAAATTCTAGATAAATCTGCTCCAGCAAAATAGGCGTGACCTGTGTCAAAAAGTAGTCCTACTTCATCAGAGGTATTTTGCATAAGTTTATTGATTTCATTTTCATTTTGTATGATAGTACCCATATGATGATGATATACAAGTTGAAGCCCCTGCTCTTTTAAAAACATTGAAAATTCATTGAGCTTCTTTCCGTATTCTATCCATCGATTTTTTTGAAAAGGCACTCTGTTTCTCAAAGGTGTACTAATACTGCCATGAATACAATATGAAAGTTCACAAAAAATAAAAACTTTACAGCCCATAGTTCTAAGAAGCTCTATATGTCTCTTCGCATTTTCTATTTCTTCATCTACTGATCTATTTAAAAGGAAACCTGAATACCATCCAGACACCAATTTTAAATTAAACTTATCAAGGATTGGTTTTAGCTTACTTGCTTCACGAGGAAATTTATTTCCAAGTTCAAAACCTGCATATCCAGATTCAGAACCTTCTTTTAAACATACCTCTAGAGGTGTTTTCCCACCAAGAGAAGGCATATCATCGTTTGTCCATGTCAGTGGATTAATACCAATTTCAATTGCCATTATTTATAAATTTTTGATCTGCTTTTCTTTTTGAAGCTCATAATTTTTTCTTGCCTTATTAACTCCCTTTTCGTTAGAAACTTCAGCTACAGCTACATCCCACCAATTACCACCTTCTTCTACAGTTTTATTTGGATCTGTTAAAATATTTATCACATAAGTCGTTTCTGAATTTCTAGCCCTTTCTAAAGCTTTCTGAAGTGATGCTATACCTTCAACTTCTTCTGATTTAGCACCCATTGAACGAGCATGTGCTGCAAAATCAACTCGCATAACTTCATTTTGTGTAGATCTACAATCCCGAATCAGATTATTAAATCCTGAATTACCACAATTTTCTTGAAGTCTATGAATACAACCATAGCCTCCGTTATCTACAACTACTATAATTAATTTCAATCCTAGCATTACTGATGAAAAAATCTCCGAATTCATCATTAAATAAGAACCATCTCCAACCATAACATAAACTTGTGAATCAGGTAATGCCATCTTAACTCCTAACCCTCCAGCAATTTCGTAGCCCATACATGAGTAACCATATTCAACATGATAACCTCTATCAAAACTCGTCTTCCATAACTTTTGCAAATCTCCTGGAAGTCCACCTGCAGCACAAACAACTACATCTCTCTCACGAGAAGACCTATTTACTGCACCAACAACCTCACCATCGGAGGGTAATAATGTTCCTTTATCTCTTGAAGCCTCATCAACAGCAATTAACCATTCTTTCCTAAGTATGGATACCCTTTGTTGCCAATCATTTGAAGTTTTTATCGCAGTACAATATTTCATTAGCGTGTTAAGAGTTAGTTTGGCATCGCCAACTAATGATAGTGCTCTATGTTTAATAGAGTCATAAGCACATACGTTAATTGACAATAATGTAGCCTCTGAATTAAATAGTGTCCGAGAGCCGGTTATAAAATCTCCAAGTCTAGTACCAATAGCGATAATTAAATCAGCTTCTTTTAATAATTCATTACAAGCAGACCCCCCTGTAACTCCAACTGAGCCAACATTCATAGGATTCTCCCAAGGTATAGCACCCTTACCTGCTTGAGTTTCACCGATTGGAATCAATAAATTATTTGAAAAATCCTCAAGCTCCTTAGTTGCCAACGAATAATGAATACCTCCACCGGCAATTATTACTGGTTTTTTAGCTTTGAGTATCATTTGAACAGCACTCTTGAGTTGATTTTCGTCAGCATGTTGTCTTCTTAAAAAATGAATTTTTTCTTCGAAGAATCGTTCTGGATAGTTCCAAGACATTGTTTGAACATCTTGAGGGAATGCAATTGTTACAGTTCCAGTATCGACAGGGTCTGTCAATACCCTAATTGCTTGAGGTAAAGACGTTAATAATTGTTCTGGACGCATAATTCTATCAAAAAATCGACTTACAGGTTTAAAACAGTCATTTGTTGTTATGGTCTGATCAGTATTGTCCTCTAATTGCTGAAGTACGGGATCTGGTATTCGTGTAGCAAAAGTATCACCTGGTAAAAGCAATAATGGTATTCTATTTATATGGGCTAGTGCAGCAGCTGTGACAATATTAGTTGAGCCTGGACCAGCAGAAGAAGTACAGGCCATAATTTGCTGTCTATTTAAAGTTTTTGAATATGCAATGGCAGCATGTGCCATAGATTGTTCATTTTGACCTCTATAGGTTGGAAGTGCTTTTTGATGTTGAAATAACGCCTCACCAATCCCAGCAACATTTCCATGACCAAATATTGCCCAAACTCCAGGAAATAAGGGTTTTATCTCTTCATTTATTTTTACTTTTTGGGCGATCATAAAGCGAATTAACGCTTGTGCTGCTGTTAGTTTAATCACTTTCTTACTACTCATTTCTAATTTATTATAATAATTTTTATCGTTTATTCCACATTTGAATAATCTCTCTGTAGTTTTCTTTTACTTCTTTAATTAAAGTACGATCATCTATATCCTTATCTAACCATTTATTAGAAGGCTTTGCGAAAATGGTTCTGCCTACTGCAAACCCTTTGACATATTTTGAAGTTGACGCTTTTTTAAATCCAATATTAAGCTTTTGTTTATCTGCACCTAAACCTAAAATTACAACTCCTCTACAATATGGATCATTTTGTTCAATAAGACTATCAAGTAAATTCCAATTATTTTTCGAAAACGGTGGTAGTTTCCACCAATCAGGCTTTATACCAATGTTGTAAATTCTTTGAATAGAACGTAAGTACTTATTTGTTTTTAAATTAGGTGCATTTGGGATTATTAATTCTAATAAAATTTCATGTCCAGTTTTCAAGCAAGCTTCATATACTTCTTTTATAAGATCTTCTTGTTCTATTCTAAGCATATTAGTATCATCAGGATCATAAAATACTAAACATTTAACAACTTGTTCAATTGGCCAGCTCATCAACTGAGTTCCTATATTGCCATGCTCTAATCGTAATGGCTTTGAGCCAGGCAACTCTATAGGTCTAGCAATCCAAAATCCTTGGCCAGTAACATTATTTAACTCATTTTGTCCAAAAGCTTGATCTATAAATACTCCTGTCTTTCCTTTTAGAGAATCTTCTTCAGTTACTTCAATAAATGCTTTTAATATTAGCTGTTTTAGATCTGCCACTCTATTCAATGAACTATTTGATTCAATTGCCATTTCTATAAATTGTGATCTATGGTCAAAGGCAAGCAAAAACAATTCTTTCCAATTTTTTGACCTAGTAGTCACTCTGTGTAAATGATTTAAATGATCATCTATATCGGGCCTAGGAATATTTTTTTCTTCAGATAAATAATAATCTAACTCCTCACGAGTTGGCATAGCTGGAGCACAACCATGTCTTGAAACTACTAAAGCACCGCAAGCGTTAGCATATTTACAAGATTCTTCTAAACTTTCACCACTTAAATATCCCCTCAAAAACCCAGACATAAATGCATCTCCAGCACCCAATACATTCAAAACTTCTACTTTAACTCCTGTAATTGTTAATCCTTCATCTAAATGATTCGGTATTTCATCTTTGAAAACTGAACAACCTAGTGCTCCTCTTTTACATACCAAAATAGCATTTGAAAATTTTCTAACATTTTTCAAAGCTTTTAATGTATCAGTATTTCCTCCGGCAATATGAAACTCTTCCTCAGTACCTACAATAAGATCAAAGTGATTAAGAACCTCTTGTAATTCTGAGGTTACATGTTTAGATGCTATAAATCTAGTTTCACCATCACCTAGGTCAGTAAGACCCCACAAAACAGGTCTAAAATCAATATCCAATATTCGTTTTAAACCATGTTTGGTGGCAAAAGAAAGGGCGGTTAATACAGCTTCTCTTGTGTCTTTGTGTGAAAGATGTGTGCCTGTAATAGCTAGTGCTTTTGAAGATGATATATAATCTTCATTAATGTCATCTTTAATAAGCGCCATATCGGCACAATTGTCTCTATAAAAAATTAGTGGAAAAGTCTCTCTGTCTTTTATACCTAAAATTACAAGTGCTGTTAATCGAGTTGGATCAGAAATAATATTGCTAGTGTCTACACCTGCTCTATCTAATTCTTCTTTTAGAAAACGACCCATGTGTTCGTCACCCACTCTTGCTAACATAGATGTTTTTAATCCCTGCCTAGCTGCTCCGTAGGCAACATTTGCTGAAGATCCTCCAAGGTATTTAGAAAAAGTACTTGTGTCCTCGAGCCTTGAACCAATTTGATTACCATAGAAGTCAACTGCTAATCTTCCTAAACATATTAGATCAAAATTTTTAACCTTTTTTGACATAAGTTACTTTTAAAGTATTGGGTTTAATTAATTACATATTATTCTTGCATAACCCTATAAATCTAATATTGATTTGCATAAAGCTTGAACAAAAAAATAATGCTCAAACTATTTTATATACAACAAATATATTTTTATATACATATTTAAACTCCACTGAATGCACTAAAACCCCCGTCAACTGGTAAAACAACACCGGTTATAAATTTAGAACTATCACTGCATAAAAAATGTATTGCACCATTTAATTCCTCGGGCTTACCAAAACGTTTCATAGGGGTGTTTTGAATAATTTTTTTTCCTCGATCAGTCAAGCTTCCGTCCTTATTTAATAATAGCTTTTTATTTTGCTTCCCAATAAAAAACCCTGGGGCTATTGCGTTAACTCGAATTCCTTCTCCAAATTTTAAAGCCATCTCAACAGCCATCCATCGTGTGAAATTTTCCATCGCAGCTTTAGCTGCAGAATAACCGACGACCCTGGTCATAACTCTATCTACAGTCATTGAAGAATAATTAACGATACTTCCTTTACCTTGATTTGCTATTATCTCACCAAACACTATTGAGGGTAAAATAGTTCCTTTTAGATTCATTTCAACAACCTCATCAAAATCAGTTTCTGAAAGATCAAAAATATTTTTATCATCAGGAATAACAGCACCAGGAAGATTTCCACCTACGGCATTAATTAAAGAATCAATTTGACCCAGAGTTTGAATTATGGAGGTTCGAACTTTCTCTAATTCATGACGGGCCAAAACATTTACAACATGATATTCTACATAAGTTAAATGAACTAATTTTTTCTTTAATTCATCTAGTAATACTTCATTCCTTCCCAAAATCACCAACTTTGCATTGGCTTTTGCTAAACTTAATGCCAGTTCGCTCCCTAATACGCCAGTAGCACCAGTTAAAACTATTACTTTATCTTTTAATTCAAACATATTATAAATTATATTTTGGATCCCAAGAAACTACTTGTTCTGTATCCATTGCACGAATCCCCATATCTACAGCAAGTGAAACATCTGCACCACTTTTTAAATTTGACATTGGAGTTGAGTCATTAATTATTGCATATCTAAAATCTTCAAGAGCTTGATAAGTTGGCTCTTTATGATCAAATTTAATAGGATTACCCTTGCCCTCTATCCAACTTGAAGTTGCTCCTGAAACACCATCAACATTCTTTATAACTTTATTGTATTTACCTTCAGGATATATCCAAGCATCTTTATAACCTATGATGATAGAAGCCTTGTCACCCATTACTTTAATTTGATAGTCATCTTTTCCGTTTGATGTAAGACATGTAAAGCTCGCCTTTACACCACTAGGATAGGAATAAGTTAGATGAATATTATCATAAGTTTCACGTCCATCTTTCCAATAATCTATACCACCAAAACCTACAACTTTTTTTGGAGTAGATTTAAGAAGCCAATTGGAAAAATCAATTTGATGTGAACTAAGTTCAGCTGTAAGTCCATAAGAATATTCACGGTACATTCTCCAATTAACTTGACGTTCAAATTTAGGATCCTGTACTTGTCTTCTCCAATTTCCGTTACGATTCCATTGGGCTTGAATAGCGATAATTTGTCCAATTTCTCCACTTTGCACCAATTCAACTATATGTGAATATAATCTCGAGCTATGATATTGATGACCAGTCTGGAAGATTTTATTATGATCCTTTTTTACTTTTTTAACTAAATTCATAGTACTTATATCGCCTTTTACCATGGTTTTTTCACAATAAATATGCAAAGATGCATCTACAGCGTCACTAGCAATAGATGCATGAGTATTTAGTGGCGTACTAATAATTACAGCATCTAAATTTTTATTAGATAATAGCTCTTTATAATTTGAATATTTTATGGCTTTTGGAGCTATTTTTGCAGCCTGATCTAATCGAAACTGAAGATTATCACAAATTGCAATCAATCTCATACCATCAATTTTGCTAATAAGTTTTATTAGTCCTTGACCACGATCTCCAGTTCCTATAATACCAATATTCAGTTGATTTAAAGGTGAACTCTTAAATATGGAAAATAGATCTGATTTTGGTGTTATTAGCGGTGCGCTAAAAGCAACAGTACTTTTTTTAATGAAGGATCTTCGCGTTGCCATATCAGAATTAAATTAAAATACACAAATTTTGGCATCTGCAATTTAACAAAAACTTTTGCTATATTAGGTTAACTTATAATGTAACAAAATCCCTACAAATTGTATTTTTTTAAAAAAAACATACTACTCTTAATTATATTTTTAGTTTTTGCCTATATCAAGGTTAAAGGGCAAAAAACGAAATGGAATAATTTACTTGATAACAATGATCTCAGTGAGTTTATTCAATTAAATGGCAAAGCCGATTTCACTTTAAAAGATGGTGTTCTTATTGGAACATCTAAATTAAATACCCCAAATAGCTTCTTGGCTACAAAAAGTAAATATTCTGATTTTATTCTTGAATTTGATGTCTTGATTGATAATGATTTAAATTCAGGAGTACAATTTAGAAGTCAAAGTATTAAAAACTACTTGAATGGGAGGGTTCACGGATACCAATGTGAGATAGAAACAAGCCCTAGAAGATGGGCGGGTGGTATATACGATGAAGCACGAAGAGGTTGGCTTTACCCACTTTCAAGAAATAAAATAGGGCAAAAGGCTTTTATAAATGGTAATTGGAATAAATATAGAATTGAAGCAATTGGCAACTCAATAAGAACTTTCGTAAATGGTGTTGAAACAGCAAATTTATTTGATGATATGACAAAAGAAGGATTTATTGCATTTCAAGTACATGGAATTTCTAAACCTGAACAAGAAGGAAAACAAGTACGATGGAAAAACATCCGTATTTTAATTTCTGACCTTGAAAAAAATCAAATGCTTGCTTCAAATAAAGCTCCTCATATTAGTTATATTGACGGAAACTTAACTCATGAAGAAAAGCGCCTCGGTTTTAGAATGCTTTGGGATGGAAAAACAACAAAAGGTTGGCGTGGTGCAAAAAAAAGTATGTTTCCTGAAAAAGGATGGATAATAAAAGATGGTATACTAACAGTAGAAGCTTCAGATGGAAAAGAATCTAGAAATGGTGGTGATATTATAACCATAGAATCATTTAGAAACTTTGAATTAAGTGTTGATTTTCTTTTGAGCCCAGGTGCAAACAGTGGAATTAAATATTTTGTAAAACCCGAGTTAAATAAAGGCAAGGGATCTTCTATAGGGTTAGAATTTCAAATCCTCGATGATGAAAAACATCCTGATTATAATTTAGGAAAAAATGGGAATCGATCAGTGGGCTCACTTTATGATCTAATTAGGGCAGAAAATAGAACTACCGGAGCCCGTGGAAAAAACTTTAAGGGAGTTGGGCAATGGAATAACGCGCGAATCATAGTTAATGGTGGAAAGGTAGAGCATTGGTTAAATCATGTTAAAGTTGTTGAATTTGATCGCTTTAGTCAAACTTTTGAAGCACTAGTAGAAAAAAGTAAATATGAAATTTGGGAACAGTTTGGTAGATGGCCAGAGGGAGTAATACTTTTGCAAGACCATGGTGATAAGGTTTCATTTAAAAATATAAAAATTAGAGAATTTTAAAATGGGTAATACAAGGAGAGATTTTATTAAAAAAACAGCTTTAAGCGCGACCGCAGTGGCTTCAGTGGGCCCTAATATTATGATTGGTAAAAACATTTTAGGTGCGAATGATCGAATAAATTGTGCAATTGCAGGTGTGCGAAGTAGAGGGAAAGCTCACGCAGCCTCTATAAACCTTCAAGACAATGCTAAAATTCTCTTCAGCTGTGATGTAGATGAAAAGATAATAGAAGAGCACAATAAATGGAGTAAAAAAAATATAGGCTATATAGCTAAAATAGAAAAGGATTACAGGAAACTTGTTGAAAACAAAGATATTGACGTAATTTTTATTGCAACTCCTGAACATTGGCATACTCCAATGACTATAATGGCTCTTCAAAATGGGAAACATGTTTATGTCGAGAAACCTTGTAGTCATAACCCCCATGAAAACGAGTTACTTGTTGCTGCTCAAAATAAATATGGATTAAAAGTGCAAATGGGTAACCAACAGCGTTCCGCACTAAGCAGTATTAATGCCATTAATGATATAAGAAATGGAACTATTGGAGAGGTATATAAAGGCGAAGCTTATTATTCGAATAATAGAGGATCAATAGGAATAGGTAAAATTACTCCAATTCCTCAAACTTTAGATTGGGATTTATGGCAAGGTCCAGCACCTAGAACTCAATATAAAGACAACTTTCATCCTTATAATTGGCATTGGTTCAGAAGTTGGGGAACTGGAGAAGTTCACAACAATGGTACTCACGAGATTGATATATGCCGATGGGCTCTTGATGTTGATTTACCAGAAAGTGTAACTTCCTTTGGAGGCAAATACGCCTATCAAGACGATTGGGAATTTGTAGACAATCAGCAAGTTACATTCAAATATCCAGGAGGTAAATTTATTACATGGACAGGCCATAGCAGAGGTCTGA
>CABYBK010000009.1 GCA_902517245.1 uncultured Bacteroidota bacterium
ACATATTGAAGATTATCCCACTATGAATCTTGATCCGTGGGATATGAAACATGGAGGAAAAACTACACAAGAGGAATTAAAAAACTACAATAAACAAAGAAGGTGGGGTATTAATGAAGGTAATCGACATTTTTATAATAAGGATTCAGAATATGACTACGAAGAAGATAAGCCCTTTGATTGGATTAGAGGAACCCAAGTTGGTGGTCGTTCACTAATATGGGGTAGACAAACCTATCGATGGAGTGATGACGATTTTGAAGCCAATTTGCGTGACGGAATTGCAATTGATTGGCCAGTTCGCTACAAAGAAATTGCTCCCTGGTATTCTTATGTTGAAAATTTTATAGGTGTAAGTGGAGAAGCCTTAAATCTTCCTCATCTTCCCGATAGTGAATTCCTCCCTGCAATGGAACTAAATTGTGTGGAAAAAAAATTAAAAAGATCGATAGCTAAAAATTATTCAGATCGAATTCTAACTGTAGGGCGTGTAGCTCATATAACTAGAGGTACAAAAATGGGCGCAGGAAGAGCACCTTGTCAATATAGAAATCGTTGCGATAGAGGCTGTCCTTATGGGTCTTATTTTAGCTCTAACTCATCTACTCTTCCTACAGCTGAAAAAACTGGAAATCTTACTATTCGTCCAGATTCTGTTGTTACTGAAGTACTTTATGATGAAAAAACACAAAAATGTACTGGAGTTCGGGTTGTAGATACTAATACTCAAGAGGTACTCGAATTTAAATCAAAAGTTATATTCTTATGCGCATCCTCAATGGCTTCAGCAGCAATCTTGTTAAACTCTAAATCAGATCGATTCCCGTCAGGATTAGGAAATGATTCTGGAGAATTAGGTCACAATATTATGGATCATCAATTGGGAAGCGGAGCATCAGCTAAATATAAAAGTTTTGAGGATCAATACTATTCTGGGAGAAGACCAAATGGCTTCTATATTCCACGATTCAGAAATATTGGTGGGAAAAATGCAGGATTAGATTTCTTAAGGGGCTATGGTTACCAAGGAGGTGCTGGAAGATATGATTGGTCTGAAGGTATTGCTGAATTTGCTTATGGCCCAGAATTTAAAAGTGCCATGCTTCAACCTGGAAAATGGAATATCGGTATGGGAGGCTTTGGAGAAGTTTTACCATATCATGATAATCGCATGTATTTAAACTATAATGATATTGATGCCTTTGGCTTACCTAAAATTGTTTTTGACGCAGAATTTAAAGAAAATGAAAGAAGAATGAAAGAGGATTGGAAAATTCAAGCTGCAGAGATGCTTGAAAGTGCGGGCTGTAAAGACGTGAAAATTTTTGATTCCAATGCTCCTATTGGAAAGGGGATTCATGAAATGGGAACTGCTCGTATGGGGCATGATCCAAAAACTTCAGTGCTTAATAAATACAATCAGATTCATAGTGTACCAAATGTTTTTGTAACTGATGGTGCCTTTATGACTTCATCTGGGACGCAAAATCCATCTTTGACCTATATGGCTTTTACCGCTAGGGCAGTAAATCATGCTGTAACTGAACTTAAAAAAATGAATCTATAAATCCACTATTTTAATTCGAGTCATTTAATCTATTTTCCTTCCTCGATTTTAAAAAAGCAATAAATTTTTTACCATATCTTGATTTTTTCACTTTGGGTGAAAGTTTTTCTTCAATTGAATTTAATAATGAAATATTTGCATCACTTATTTTTGTAAAAGCTAGATATGGTGATATTTCGTAATCTGAATTTCTTATAGCAAAATTTGCTGTGTATAGATAACTTTTAAGAAGAGTTTTATCTAATAATTGCTGGAAAGAATCCATTCTAATTATATTATCATTTTCATAGGCAAATTTTCTTTCATTTTTCAATTGCTCTAATCTCACTTTAAATTGAGTTTCAAATTTTTGATACTCAGTCATTAATTGACGATTTTTCTTACCCTTTACATTAAAACTTCTTTTTGCATTTTGGCCATCTTTTAGACCTGTAGCTGTGTTTATGACAATAACACCAGCTGCTCCTCTTGCTCCATAAAAAGAAGTCTCTGAATATTTTAACATTTTCACTTCCCTTATAAGTGGAGTAAGACTTCTAACAGCTTTTGGAGCTTCAGTTAAAGCTGTCCCATCAATAACCCACAAAGGCATAGCCAGGTTATTTATTGACAAAGCGGGTACTAAAATAGGTAGTCCATCTGGTGTCATTGGTCCCTTATAGTGGGCTCTTAAGGCGACACCCCACGAGTCTGTATTTACATCAATACCCCATTCATTAAGACCCATTCCCTTGTACTTTTTAGCATCTCTTGCTAATACTGTTAGTTTATCATCTTCCTTGAAAGTAAGTTTTCCATCAACATAAATTGGTGAATATACAATACCATCTTTTGTTATACTTTTTACTACTTCAACGCCCTCAAGAGCAATAGAACTAGCTTGTTCAGATTCTATTTGGCGAACTTTTGATTTATATGTGGGTCGGTTATATACAGTATCTGGGTCCAGATTAGCCGTTATTTTTATATGACTAACAGGCACCTCTTTTCTGGAGTATTCTGTTGTTCCTTCAATTGTTCCAACACCATTAAGAATAATCATGGGTTTTACTTGTCTAGACGTTACAACTTGTTTTTTTTCTTGATCAGTTCTAATCTCTGTTCTTTCAATCTTTTTGGTTAGTTTTCTTATGTTAGTAAAGGTTTTGAAATTATGGTTTTTATTCAATTCAACATTATTAATAAAAACTTTTATAGGACCTTTACTTTCAAAAGAAAACTTTTTACCAGTTTCATAATCCTCTAAATCGATTATAAACTCAAAAGTTTTCCAAAATGCCGATCTAAATAACTTTTTAACCAATGTATCTCTTTCTCGAAAGGAATAACCAACACCATCCAAATAAATTCTTGGAATTGCTCCAGCAGTATTAACGACCTCATCTAGATCAATATTACTTCCTTGTTCTTGTTGACCAGATGAAATAGAAAAACTTAAAAAAAGGCAAATGAGAAATAATCTCTTCAAAATATAAATTAATTTATGGTCTAAATAAAGGTAAAAAAAAAGGATCACTAAAGCAATCCTTTTAAAATAGTTGGCCTACTAGGGATCGAACCTAGACTCTTCTGGACCAAAACCAGACGTGTTGCCAGTTACACCATAGGCCAAAGAAGCAGCAAATTTACATGAAAGTTTTTTGTACACCAACTTTTCTATAAAAATTACAACATACAAGTGCTGTTTAATTTTGATAAAAAATAAATATTTAAAAAATTTATTAAGATCTTAGTTGGGTAGTTTAAATGATAAATTTAGCGTTTTCTCTTCATTGATTTATTCTTACATTCGTGACAAAATTTGGATTTCCCACAATGAGCGAAAAAACATATCGGATTTGGAACTTAAGTACCGGATGGTCGGTTTTTGCAATAGCATTATTCACTTTTGGAAGTACTGTTGAACCTACAGCTAGTTTCTGGGATGCTGGAGAATATATTGCAACTTCTGCAAAGCTACAAGTTGGTCACCCACCAGGAGCTCCTTTTTTTCAAATGATGGGAGCCTTTTTTGCGCTGTTTGCTTCTAGTCCAGAAAAAGTGGCGCTTATGGTCAATTATATGTCAGTTTTTTCTAGTGCTTTCACTATTTTATTTCTTTTTTGGACTATTACCTTACTACTTAAAAAACTACCAAATTTCAAATCCTTAGACACGCTTTCCGAAAGTATTGGTTTTTTTGGAAGCGCAGCAGTAGGCTCATTGGCCTTTTGCTTTTCTGATAGTTTTTGGTTTAATGCAGTTGAAACGGAAGTTTACGCTATGGCTACCTTAATCCTTGCTATACTCTTTTGGATGGGGTTGAGATGGGAACAAGAAATGAATACAGCCAGGGGCGACCGCTGGTTATTAATGATTTCTTTTGTAATTGGTCTTTCCTTTGGAGTTCACTTTATGGGGTTATTGACTATTCCAGCAATTGGGATGATTTATTATTTTAAGAATTACAAAAAAGTAACAATTAAAGGTTTTATTCTAGCAAATCTAATTTCTACTGCTATTCTTTTGGTAATTTTTAAATTACTACTCCCATCCACACTTGCCTTTTTTGGAAAAGCCGAAGTCTTCTTTGTTAATACAATCGGTCTTCCTTTTGAGAGTGGAACTATTATAGCTGCACTTATAATTTTCCTGTTTTTTTATTACGGTTTAAAATATACTCGCAAGAAAAATCTTGTCAATTTAAACACAGGTATTTTAGCAGTCCTTTTTGTCTTACTTGGATTTTCATCTTGGATAATGATACCTATTCGTGCCAATGCCAATACTGTTATCAATGAAAATTCACCCTCCGATGCACGTTTACTTTTAGCTTATTATAACTTAGAACAGTATCCTGAAACAAAACTTTTCTACGGGCCTATGTTTTCGGATATATATGCTGGTCAAGATCCAGATGAGCCTTACATTGATGATAAACCAAAATACGAGAGAGACTACAAAACTGGTAAATACAAAATTGTCAATTATTGGAAAGATGCACGTTTTAATTCAAATAGTGATCATAATGGTTTACTCCCACGATTATGGAGTAGTGAACATGCTGCAAATTATATGAATTTCACTGAGCCTTTGGATTTCACCATAAAACCATCTTACAGATCAAATGCTCAATTAAAAAACAGAATTGACCAATTCAGAGAAGATATATCTGATGGTAGTATAGACGGTGAACAATATCACGAATTTTTAAAGAATTATAGCCCTTATCTAAATATCGAAAAGCCATCTTTTTTTTCAAATATTAAATTCTTTCTGGAATATCAGTTTGGATATATGTATTGGAGATATTTTATGTGGAACTTTACTGGACGACAAAATGATGAGCAAGGCCAATATGATATTCTTGACGGTAACTGGATAAGTGGTATACCAATTATAGATGAGATTCGACTAGGAAATCAAGGAAGTCTAAATGAGGATGCATTAAATAACAAAGCAAGGAATACTTATTATTTTCTTCCCTTTATTCTAGGTCTTATTGGCTTATATTTTTTATATCAGCTTGACCCTAAGCGTTTTTGGGTGTTAATGCTTTTTTTCCTTTTTACTGGGGTTGCTTTAAAAGTTTATCTGAATGAGCGTCCTTTTGAACCTCGTGAAAGAGATTATGCATTAGTTGGATCATTTTATGTTTTTTCAATTTGGATAGGTTTAGGTTGTATGAGTTTGATAAAAAACCTTCAACGTTATTTCAATGGTAGTCTCTCCCAGCCACTAGTGGTTGGGCTCTGTTTAATTGCTGTCCCTTTATTGATGGGTGTCCAAAATTGGGACGATCACGATCGATCAAATCGCTACACTGCACAATCGCTTTCTCGTTCATATCTTGAATCCGTTCAGAAAGACAAAGGTGCCATGATCTTTACTATTGGTGATAATGACACCTTTGCACTTTGGTATGCGCAAGATATTGAAGGTTTTAGAACTGATGTTAGAACAATAAACTCTAGTCTTCTAGGAACTGATTGGTACATTGATCAAATGAAAAGAAAGACTTACGAAAGTGAGCCTATTCCTTCACAGATGACACATGATCTTTATGCTTACGGAGTGCGTGATGTAATTCGATATCAACCCGTATTAGATTCTGTTCGTTGGGACATCAAAGACTTTATGAATTGGATCGCAAGCGACCATCCTAGGACAAAGATTAAAGATATTTTAGAAAAAACAGGGCGAGATGCAAATCAACTTCCAAAAAGTCAACAAGAAGGAATTTTCTATCCTACAAGAAAAATACGTGTGCCAGTCAATAAAGAAAATGTTTTAAAAAGTGGAATTGTAAAGCCAGAGGATGCAGATAAAATTGTCCCCTTCATTGATATTGATCTTCCCGATACTGCCTTACTAAAAAATCAGATGATAATGCTGGATATCCTTGCTAACAACAACTGGGAGCGTCCAATATATTTTACAGGCGGCAGCTACGATGATTCAGAATATATATGGATGAAAAAATATCTTCAGCTAGAGGGATTGGTTTATAAATTAGTCCCTATTGAAACGAACCTAGGGAAAGAAAACCCTTATATCATGGGTCGTATAGATAGTGAACTTATGTACGATATTGTTATGAAATGGAATTGGGGAAATTCTGAAAGGACCGATATATATCATGATCCTGAAACACGAAAAAACAGTATTTCGTTTCGAAGTAATATGGCCAGACTGTCCGAACTTTTAATTAATGAAAATAAATTTGAAAAAGCCAAAAACGTGATGGATCTTGCTATTGAAAAAATGCCATTAGACTATTTTGGATACTACAGTCTTTTAGTACCCTTCGTAGATGGTTATTACAGAATTGATGAGACAGATAAAGCACAAGACTTATCAAAAAAGATTGCATTCAAATATGCTGATCGTCTCAACTATTTTTCATCACTACAAACCAATGATCAATACCTTTTAGGAGAAGAAATTCTTACAGAAATTGAGAGGTATAGAGCACTTGTAGAAGCTGATCTTAAACATAGCGAAAAATCTAACCTTAGTATTACACTAGATAAATTCATAGCGGCAATAACACCCTTCAGATACCTTTATGGAGATTATGAGTTTTATACTGGTCTAATCGATGTTGCAGAAGGATACTATATTTTAGGGGAGATCGAAATTGCTCAAAATTTAAGTAAAAAAATTGCTAACCAATTTAGCGAAAGAATGAAGTTGTTTTCTCAATTTTCTTCTTCTAATCAGGGACAAGTTCAAGACCGAATTAAAAGAGAATGGGGTGCATACAATTATTTTTTACAAATTATAAACTCCTTTGACGAATCAATATTTTTTGATTCTCTAAAAGTTCAATATAATAGAAATATAAAATTATTTAATTCTGAGTTGGATGATCTATCTAAAGAAAAAGATTGAATTAGTCTATATGATCTTGAATAAGGCTTATCAATGTATTGGCATCCTGTTCCCCACTTTGACGCCATACCATTTCACTAAACTTATAAATCATTAAGGTAGGAAGAACTTTTACTCTTAATGCTTCTGATAACTGCTGGTTTTTGTCAACATCTATTTTGATCACCTTACCCTTATCCCCTAGGGCAGCAGCAACGTCTTTTAATACTGGCCCCATATCAACAGTTAACTCTTCTTGACTTCTAAAAAAAGCCAGAAGAATTGGAATTTTCTCGTCTAATAGTTCGCCGAATTTTGACATTGTTATTACGAATTATAACGCAAATGTAAAAGAAATTGATTAAACACTCTTTTTTGACTTTGTTAAAGTAATTACTGTTACCTCTGGCCAGATGCCTACACGCCCGGGATAAGCTAAATATCCAAACCCCCGATTTACATTTAAATGCTGATCTGATTCTTGATAAACTCCAGCCCATTGCTTATATCTCCATTTAACAGGACTCCATTTTATCCACCCCGGAATCTCAATTCCAAACTGCATTCCGTGGGTGTGTCCACTTAGGGTTAAGTGAATTTTAAAAGGATGCGGTAAAACCTCTGCTTCCCAATGTGAAGGATCATGTGACATTAATATTTTAAAATCTTTTTCAGATACGTCAGCTAAAGCTTTATTCAAATCTCCAACTTGTTTAAATCCTGAGCCCCAATTTTCAACCCCAATAACCGCAATTCGCTGTCCGTCTTTTTCTATAAAACGCGATTGATTAAGTAATAAGTCCCATCCCATTTGTTTTTGAGCTTTTTCAAGGTCTTGCATATTTTTTTTCTTAGCTTCGGAACTTTCCCATCTCATATAATCACCATAATCATGATTCCCTAAAACTGAATAGACCCCGTGTTTTGCATTAATCTTTTTAAAAGTTTCTATCCAAGGAAGTATCTCCTCAGCTTTATTATTGACTAAATCTCCTGTAAAAAATACTACGTCAGATCCTTGCGCATTCACCAAGTCTACACCATATTGGACTTTTTTTGCGTTGTCAAAACTTCCACTATGAATGTCAGAAATTTGAGTGATTTTAAATCCTTCGAAAGCCTCAGGTAAGTCATCATATTCTAATTCGTAAGTAAGTACCTTAAAATTATACTTGCCACGAAACATTCCATATAAAAGTGAAGTAAAGGGTATTGCAGCTAAGCCAACTGCAATTTGAGAAATTAGCTTTCTGCGCTGAGGTAGGAATTGATTTTGATCAGGTATTTTTGAAAAATAAGCATAAATTCCTTGAGGTATTCTAAAAATATCTTCTCCCATCAAAAATATTGTAACTAAAATTTGAAAAACAAAAAGCGATAAAAAAAATCCAATGGCATACATTAGCTTCGACTCGTTTGCTGTAGAACGATCTAGAATTAATGTGTAAAAAATTAAATTCCCAACGACCATTATAACAAAAAGGAAATAAGCAAAAAGTATCCAACGATTAGAGGTGAAGGTTTTTATCGCTTGGTAACTATACCATTGAAAAATCAAGAAAAATAAAATACTTATAATCCAGCGCATGCTAATTTTTTGGCAAAGGTAATGAGATATATAAAAATATGTTTAAAACTAACCCCCTATATCTTGAGCAATGCTTAGTGCTTTTCCATCAGATAGACTTGCGATAAAGCAACTAGAGTTGAGAAGAGTTTCATATAAGGTGTCACCTACCATAGGGGTTCCTTCTGGAACAAGTGAAAGAATCAAATTATCATGAGTGTTTGCTTTTAACTCGAAACTTCTTACTGAAGCTTCTGTATAGTAACTAAGTAAGGATGAAATTGCACGGTGACCAACAACTTCTTTCTGTATCACTTCTTTTGACTGATAAATATTTTTTACACTTAAATTAATAATATCTTCAATTTGTGCCTTGTATTTACTTTTTTCTAACAAACTAAACTCAAAAGTTCCTTTAAGTATAGCCGGTTCATTTTTAATAAAAATCTGAACCGCATCTTGAATCAAACTGTTAATAGCCAGAGCCCTTAAATAACTTAATCTTTGAGGCTTAAAGGCCAACTTTGCATACTTTTTAGAATCAATTTGGTCTCGTACTAGGTTAATCAAATACTCTAAAGCGTAGTCCTCAGAAATCCAACCTAAATTAATACCATCTTCAAAATCAATAATAGTATAGCAAATATCATCGGCTGCTTCAACTAAATAAGTCAAGGGATGTCTTAACACTTTTCCATTTTTTACAAGCGATAGTTCTTGAGCAACTTCACTAAAAAAATCTTTTTGAGCTTGAAAATACCCGTATTTTTTATCTGCCACGTGGGATGTTGGCTTAATAGGTAAACTTGCTTTAGGATATTTTACAAAGGCACCGAGGGTAGCATAACTGAGTCTTAAACCTCCTGGAGTTCCTGAACGAGATTCAGCTAAAATTTTTAGCCCATTTGCATTGCCCTCAAAATCACACAGGTCTTGATATTGCTCAGAGGTTAATTTAGACTTATATATTGCCCCACCTCCTGATTTAAAAAAATGACCAATAGCTTTCTCACCACTGTGACCAAAGGGAGGATTACCTATATCATGTGCTAGGGATGCGGCAGCTGTGATGGCTCCAAAATCGTTAGCTTGATACCCCAAGGAGGCCTCTAGATGAGGATGTTTTTCTAAAATAGCTCGACCTGCCATTCTACCAATACTTCTACCTACCACGGATACTTCTAAACTATGAGTAAGACGTGTATGAACAAAATCTGTTTTGGAAAATGGAATAACCTGTGTTTTGTCTTGAAGACTTCTAAAGGCATTTGAAAATACAATTCTATCGTAGTCTACTTCAAAACCTAAACGAAGGTCGTCTTGCTCTTTTCTAAGACGTTTATTAGTATCACCAAGACGTTTTAAGGATAATAACGATTCCCAATTCATTTGGTAAAGTTATTAATCTATAACTGTATGTTAACATAAGTTTACTAAAAATTATATCAGTTAATACTTTCTTAATTTGTCAGGCTTTATAATTAACCTTTTCTTAAAATTTTCATTGACATATTCGGGTATTTTTACATCAATCAACTTCAAAAAATGAATTCAAAAAATTTAAAATTTAAAAAAACTTTTATCATCCTGGCATTTATTACTATTGGAGGAGTAAGTGCTCAAAAGATTAGTGATAATAAATTTGGAAAAGGAATGATTAATTTCATTGCCAAAGACAGTTCTTATAGTGTCAAGTTTGCTCCCAGAATTCAAACTCGTTATCAAAGTCAATGGGACTATAATGAAGGTTCTTATGATGATCCTGAATATAATTTTCTAGTTCGTAGAGCACGTTTAAAATTTGATGGTTTTGCTTTTTCTCCAAAACTCATATATAAAATAGAACTAGGCCTTTCAAACCGTGATATATCTGGTGCAAGTGTATATAATAGAAATACCCCCCGCTATATTTTAGATGCAGTAATTAAGTGGAAATTTTATCAAAATTTTGAATTGTGGGCAGGTCAAACAAAACTTCCAGGAAACATAGAACGAGTGATATCCTCCGGTAACCTCCAATTAATTGATCGATCTTTATTGAATAGCAAATTCAATATTGATAGAGATATAGGTGTTCAATTAAGACATAAATCAAAGCTTGGAGGCAAATGGGTAAGTCGTGAAAAAATTTCTATTTCGCAAGGAGAAGGAAGAAATATTACTCAAGGTAATATAGGAGGTCTTCAATATACTGCTAGATTTGAACTGCTTCCATTTGGAATATTTAAGTCAAAAGGAGACTATTCACAAAGTGATTTAGTTAGAGAAAAATCCATAAAAACAATGCTTGGAATAACCTACGATCATAATAATAATGCAGTAAAAACAAGAAGCAATATGGGGTCCTACATGACGCAATCAAATGGAGGATTGTTTGAAACTGATATCAACACTCTTTTTATAGATGGTATTGTTAAATATAATGGATTTTCAGTAATGGGTGAATACGCGAAAAGGAGAGCTGGAACAATAGAGGATTTAGAACAAGATAATAAAACAAAAACAGGCGCAGTAGTTGGAGTTGGATCGGCAATTAATGTGCAGGGGAGTTATCTTTTTAATAATAATATTGAAATGACGATTCGTTACACAAATATTGATTTTGATAACATTACTCGTCTTTCTGATCTAAGACAGCTAACATATGGAATTTCAAAGTATGTTGTTGGACATAAACTTAAAATTCAAGCTGATCTAAGCTTTTCAAGAGCAAATGAAAATAAAGATTACGTGCTTTTTAGAACAGGTTTTGATCTTCATTTTTAATATTTTGATAACATTACAAAAGCAAATAAAACTCATCTTTACCCTAACAATTATAAAAAATGGATAACATATACCTTTTAATGTTAATTGCCCTCGCTGTACTAGCTATTCTAGATATAGTAGTTGGCGTAAGCAATGATGCTATTAATTTTTTAAACTCCGCAATTGGTTCTAAAGCAATTTCATTGAGAACTATAATGATTGTTGCAAGCTTGGGAATTTTTATAGGAGCTGTATTCTCTAGCGGTATGATGGAAGTCGCCCGAAAAGGCATTTTCAATCCAGGAGAATTCTTTTTCGATGAAATTATGGTCATTTTTATGGCTGTAATTATAACAGATATTCTGTTACTTGATTTTTTTAACACTCTTGGGCTGCCAACATCCACTACTGTATCAATTGTATTTAATCTTTTAGGTGCCTCAGTTGTGATGTCTTTATTCAAGATTTTAGATTCTGAATCACAAACTTTAGCGGATATAGGAACTTATATTAATACCGAAAAAGCTATTACCATTATTAGCGGAATTTTATTATCTGTTTTGATAGCTTTTTCTGTAGGGGCAATAGTGCAGTGGTTTTCAAGGGTTATTTTTACATTTCAATTCGAAAAAAAAGTAAAAAACTTTGGAGCTCTTTTTGGAGGTGTAGCCCTTACTTCAATTACATATTTTATATTTATTAAAGGACTGAAAGGGACTCCATACTATTCTGATATGTCAGGATTTTTAAAAAGTAATGAGATTCTTATTGTTGCAATTGCCTTTTTAATTTTAACTAGTTTTTCATTTTTATTTCAAAAAATATCTCAAAAAAGTGTTTTATTAGTTATTATTCTTGTTGGGACTTTTGGACTTGCCCTTGCCTTTGCAGGAAATGACTTAGTTAATTTTATTGGAGTTTCAATGGCAGCATATCACTCCTATGAAGCTTGGAGTATCTCTGGAATAGATCCAAGTTTATTTTCAATGGAATCCTTAGATAAAAAAGTACCCGCAGAACCTCTTTTACTTTTTATAGCAGGTGGAATTATGGTAGTAACTTTGTGGTTTTCAAAAAAAGCAAAAACAGTAGCTGAGACAGAAATAGGACTCTCACGTCAGCATGATACTCATGAGAAGTTTAAACCTAATTTATTCTCTAGAATACTCGTCAATTTTTTCTTTAAAACATCTTCTGCTATAGGATCAATTATACCTGACTCAGTAACAGATAAAATAGAAAGAAGTTTTGAGAATAATAAAACATTTTTAATTAACAAAGACCAAAGTGTTGATGCCCCAGCTTTCGATATGATTCGCGCTTCTGTGAATCTCATGGTTGCGGGAATATTGATTTCTATTGCAACTGCAATGAAACTGCCTTTGTCAACCACTTATGTTACTTTCATGGTAGCTATGGGAACTTCTTTGGCTGATCGTGCATGGGGCAGAGAAAGTGCAGTATATCGTGTTGCAGGTGTTGTAAATGTTATAGGAGGTTGGTTTTTGACAGCTCTAGGTGCATTTATTGCATCAGGTGTTGTAGTATTTTTAATTCGACTGGATAAGGTTACTATGATTCCTGTTTTACTGCTATTAACTATTCTTTTACTTGTAAGAAACTTTTTAAAACATAAAAGTAAAGAAACTCAGATTAGTCGTAAAGAGTTAAAAATGTCTGAAAGTAGTACTGTTCAGGGTATTATTTCGGAAAGTGCTGATAATATTGTTAATGTTCTTTCCAGAGCTAAAAAGTTATATGCTGGAATATTGAAAGGTCTTTCGTCACAAGATGCAAATATGCTCAAAAAGAGGAAGAAGAGAGTCGCCAAACTAGACGGTGAAATTGAGAATTTACGTGATAATATTTTCTTTTTGATTAAAAATTTAGATGAAACTAGTGTTCGAGGTAGCAGCTTTTACATCTCAGTATTAGCATATCTTACAGATATCGCCCAATCAGTTGAATTTATTTCAAAAAAGAGCTATAAGCATGTAAATAATCAGCACGAAAAATTGAAGTTTAAGCAATTCAAAGATTTAATGGAAATTGATGATCGTTTAAACTTGATGTATAGTGAAATAATTGAAATATTTAATGCTAAAAAGTTTGAGAGGATTTCTATTGTTTTGGCTCAGAAGCAAGAAATCACAGGTTTGATTTCTGAAAAAATTGAAGCTCAAATAGACCGAACCCGTCTAGAGGAATCTAGTCCAAAAAACACTACTCTATACTTTAATATTCTACTTGAAACTAAAGATTTAGTTAATAGCACAATGAATTTAATGGATGAATATTATTCGGGATATAAGAAGTAATTTATATAAAACTATAACTTACTCAGATATTTGAATATTTATTTCAGTTCAAATTGTGTTTGATTTATCAAGTTTTAAGACCCACACATCAAACAGTCATCATCCTCACTTTCTTTTGCCTTTGAAAGCATTTCCTTAAGCTCATTAGGTGATAGTGGTTCCACAGGGACTGGGGGTTCTCCAGCAGCTGTTGCCAGTGATTTAGATTTTTTTGCTGCTTCTACTTCAGGCTGCTTAGCTTTTTTATCGTTCTCTAAGGTAAACTTGATGGCATCAACTGCTGATTTTGTTCTTAAATAATACATTCCAGTCTTCAAACCAGATTTCCATCCATAAAAATGCATGGAAGTTAATTTTGCCATTGTCGCACCTTCCATAAATAAATTTAGAGATTGGGATTGATCAATAAAATATCCACGGTGACGTGACATATCTATGATATCTTTCATACTCATTTCCCAAACAGTACGATAAAGCTCTTTAATGTCATCAGGAATACCATCAATATTTTGAATCGATCCATTGTTTCGCATTAATTGTTGCTTCATATCTTCATTCCACAAGCCTCTTTCAACTAGATCCTCTAACAAATGTTTATTAACCACGATAAATTCTCCAGAAAGTACTCGCCTTGTATAAATATTTGAAGTGTAGGGCTCAAAGCATTCGTTATTCCCTAAAATCTGTGAAGTACTTGCAGTAGGCATAGGCGCCACCAAAAGTGAGTTTCGAACCCCATGCTTTTTAACGGTTTTTCGTAGTGCTACCCAATCCCAACGACCACTAAGTTCTTTATCTTTTATACCCCAAAGGTTATGTTGGAATTCACCTTCTGACATAGGAGAGCCTTTGTATGTTTCATAAGTGCCTTCTTTTTTTGCTTCTTCTGCCGATGCGGTAACGGCAGCAAAGTAAAGCGTCTCAAAAATATCTTGATTCAACTCTTTAGCCTTTTCTGATGTGAAGGGCAAACGTAACATAATAAAAGTATCCGCTAACCCTTGAACACCTAACCCAATTGGACGGTGTCTAAAGTTTGAGTTTTCAGCTTCCTTAACTGGATAGTAATTACGATCAATGACACGGTTTAGGTTTTTAGTTACTCTAACGGTAACATCAAAAAGAGATTGATGGTCAAACTCTCCATCTTTGACAAACATTGGTAAAGCAATTGAAGCCAAGTTACACACAGCTATTTCGTCAGCAGAGGTATACTCCAAAATTTCAGTGCACAAGTTAGATGAACGTATGGTTCCTAAATTTTTTTGGTTTGACTTTCGATTGGCTGAATCCTTATAAAGCATGTAAGGGGTTCCTGTCTCAATTTGTGACTCTAATATTTTCTCCCAAAGATCTCTAGCTTTAATGGTTTTTCTACCTCGCCCTTCTGATTCATATTTGAGGTATAACTTGTCAAACTCGTCACCGTGAACGTTATAAAGATCTGGGCACTCATTTGGACACATTAAAGTCCACTCAGCGTTTTGCTCTACTCTCTTCATAAAAAGATCTGGAGTCCACATAGCATAGAATAAATCACGTGCACGCATTTCTTCTTTTCCATGATTCTTTTTTAACTCTAAGAAATCAAAAATATCTGCATGCCATGGCTCTACATAAATAGCAAAAGAACCTTTTCTTTTCCCTCCACCTTGATCTACATACCTAGCAGTATCATTAAAGACACGTAACATTGGTACAATTCCATTTGAAGTACCATTAGTTCCAGCTATATAGGAGCCCGTAGCTCTAACGTTATGGATAGATAAACCGATTCCTCCAGCAGACTGAGAAATTTTAGCTGTCTGTTTTAGGGTGTCATAAATACCATCAATACTGTCGTCTTTCATTGCCAAAAGGAAACACGAAGACATTTGGGGCTTTGGAGTACCAGAATTAAAAAGTGTAGGTGTCGCGTGAGTAAAATACCTCTTAGACATTAGCTCATAGGTTTCCAAAGCTGATTCAATATCATTTAAGTGTATCCCAATAGAAACTCGCATTAGCATGTGTTGAGGACGCTCAACTATTTGTCCATTGAGTTTCATGAGATATGAACGTTCAAGAGTTTTAAATCCAAAAAAATCGTAACCAAAATCTCTGTTATAGATAATACTAGAGTCTAGTTTATCGGCATTTTTTTTAATGATATTATAAACCTCATCGGAGAGTAAAGGTGCTTTTTTTCCTGTACGTGGATTGACATAAATGTACATATCCTCCATAGTTTCAGAAAAAGATTTTTTTGTGTTTTTATGTAAATTGGAAACTGAGATTCGTGCTGCTAGCTTTGCATAGTCAGGGTGAGTTGTAGTCATCGTAGCTGCTATCTCTGCAGCAAGATTATCTAATTCAGAAGTAGTTACCCCGTCGTATAATCCCTCAATCACTCGCATTGCAACTCGAACTGGATCAACTAATGGATTAAGGCCATAATTAAGTTTACGGATTCGAGCAGTAATTTTATCGAACATGATTGGCTCTTTTCTGCCATCCCTTTTTACTACAAACATATTTTACTCTTTAAAAATTTACACTTTAATATTCACACCTCGATGGGCGGAAAGGAACATTTATAAAAATGAGAGGTGAATTAGAAATCAGCATCAAAGCTAATTTTCTCATCAGTCTTTTCATTATTTAAAACACCTGCTTTTTGGTACTCGCCAACACGTTTCTCGAAGAAATTCGTTTTTCCTTGAAGGGAAATCATATCCATAAAATCAAATGGATTACTCACATTAAACTCTTTTTCTAAACCAAACTCCACCAAAAGTCGATCCGTAACAAATTCTAGGTATTGAGTCATCAACTTAGAATTCATACCTATTAAACTGATTGGCAGAGATTCTGTGATAAATTCACGTTCTATATTTAATGCGTCTAATAAGATTTCTTTAATTCGAGCTGGAGGGACTTTATTTACGATGTGATGATTATGAAGGTGTACTGCAAAGTCACAATGTACTCCCTCATCCCTTGAAATTAATTCGTTAGAGAATGTTAACCCTGGCATTAAACCACGTTTTTTAAGCCAATAAATAGAGCAAAAGGCTCCCGAGAAGAAAATCCCTTCTACACCCGCAAATGCAATCAATCTTTCAGCAAAAGAATCAGATTCAATCCATTTTAAGGCCCAATCTGCCTTCTTTTTTATTGCGGGAAAAACCTCAATTGCTTTGAATAGTCTATCTTTTTCTACATCATCTTTAACGTAAGTGTCAATTAGTAAAGAATAGGTTTCAGAATGAATATTTTCCATCATGATTTGGAAACCATAGAAGAATTTTGCCTCTGAATACTGTACTTCATTAACAAAATTTTCAGCTAAGTTTTCGTTCACAATACCATCAGATGCAGCAAAAAAAGCAAGAATATGCTTAATAAAATATTTTTCATCATCATTTAACTTTGTGTTCCAATCGGTAAGATCCTGATGTAAATCAATTTCTTCAGCAGTCCAAAAACTTGCCTCCATTTTCTTATACCATTCCCAAATATCATGATGTTGAATTGGAAAAATTACAAAACGATTCTCGTTTTCTTGAAGGATAGGTTCTACTGCTGCCATCATTTTTTATTTTAATGTTAAAAATTAATTGATTTATGATTAACAAAGATTCTAAATTGTAACGAAAATTGAAAGAGCAACTTTTCCACAATGTGGCTTAGTTTTTAACAAAATTTGATTTTTTTTGTTTATTTCTCAAAAATGAAAAAATATTAACTGGCTGAAAACCAGTGACTTATTTTTTTAAATCTCTGTCAAGCCCCAAAAACATTACAAAAGCTTAATAACTCTTTTTTGCATGTTCAGTTAATTCAAAATACCACTTCTCTCCAAATTTTCTAATTAAAGCTGTTTTTACAAAAACATAAATTGGAATTTTTAATGACTCTCCCAAGGAACACGCATCAGAACAAATAGACCAACTATGATAGTTAACAGCTGTAATGCTTTCATAGTTTTGGACCCTAACTGGATATAAATGACATGATATAGGTTTTTGAAAACTAATAACACCCTGCTGATATGCTTTTTCTATTCCGCAAGAGGCAACCCCTGAATCAGAGAAAACAGTGTAGGCACATTCTTTCCCTTCAACCAAGGGGGTTTCTAGATCACCATCTAAACCGTTTACAAACACACCCTGATTTTCGATAGATTTTATTCCTTTTTTGTTTAAGAAGGGTTTAATTTTTGAATAATTTTTTTCCAAAAAAGTAACTTCCTCCTTTTCTAAAGGCGCTCCTGCTTCACCAGCGACACAACATTCCCCTTTGCATTTGGATATGTTACAAACAAATTCTTCCGATATTATTTCATCTGAAACAAGTGTATTATCTATTGGTATCAAAAGTTTTTTTATAAAATTAAGCATTTAAAATATTGCGTTCAAAAGAATGATATTAGATTTGTAAAAAATTACAAATCGTGATAGATTTAAAGGAAATTCTTACTGCTAGCCTGGTGCTTTTTGCTGTTATTGATATCATTGGAAATATACCTTTAATAATATCCCTTAGAGACAAAATAGGTCATATACAATCTGAAAAAGCTTCTGTTATTGCTGCTTTTATTATGATTGGATTTCTTTTTTTAGGTGAAGAAATACTCAACCTTATCGGAATAGACATCTATTCATTTGCTGTAGCTGGTTCCTTAGTTATTTTCTTTCTTGCTCTAGAAATGATATTGGGAATTACAATTTATCGTGATGAAGCTCCTGAAACCGCTTCTATTGTACCTCTAGCATTTCCAATGATTGCAGGTGCCGGATCCATGACTTCTCTTCTTTCATTACGAGCTGAATTTTATATTACAAACATCATAATTGCAATTTTAATAAATATTTTATTTGTCTATATGATATTGAAATCATCCCGATTAATTGGAAGGTTATTGGGAAAATCAGGTATTAATATTATTAGAAAAGTATTTGGTATTATACTGTTAGCCCTAGCGGTAAAATTATTTACAACTAACATTGGTAAACTAATTTAAATCTTTAAGTATGAGAATCACACTTTCAATTTTTATATTTCTTTCTATTATCCTATTTATTTTCAACTTGACCAAAATTAACTGGCAAAGTCCCTTGAGCGCAGAAAGTACTGTTGCTGTAATTGGGTCTATAGCTTCTGCAAGCTCTTTTTTATTATTAGTAATCCTTATCCTGTCAAAAAAAATTTCTGAAAAGATTAAAAAATAGATTTTGGGCTTTTAATTTCTTCAAGTGCTTTTATAACGAAGTCATCATTTTGATTATTAATTCGGGTAAAGATATTTTCATTAAAAAGTTGAAGAGCAATAAAAGATTTAATGGAATTTAAAATTCTTTTTTCATTTTGAGAATTTATTTCTATCGGGAAATTATATTCTTTACAAAAAATTTTAAAGGCTTCAAGAAAATCCTCTTTAAATGGTAATTCATTATTAAAAAATCTAGCTGGATTATCGAAATCATATTTTTTATGATTTTTATCAAGTTCTAAAAAAACGAATAGATCAATAAGATTAGATCCGATGAGATTATTATTCCAGGTCTCATGTGGGCTTATACCATTGGATATGTATATATCAGGAGTTATCCCTCCACCCCCAAATACAGTTCTTCCCTGAGGAGTTTTGAATGTAAAACTATTATCAATTTCTTTATTTTTAAAACTTGCCGCATTATCATTTTTATCACGATTTTTTATTTCTGCGTAATATTCTGATCTGCTTGAAGAGTCATAAGGCCTTTGAATAGAACGTCCTGTGGGTGTGAAATATCTGGCGGTGGTCAGTCTAATTTGGTCACCTTCTCCTAATGGCATTTGTTGCTGGACTAAACCTTTACCAAAGGTGCGTCTCCCTATTATCAGCCCACGATCATTATCTTGAATTGCACCTGCAATAACTTCGCTAGCTGATGCAGATTCCTCATCTACAAGAATGTATAATCTTCCTAATTCATATAAACCACCAGATGAAGAAACTGTTCTCTCTCTTTTTCCATTATTCCCTTCAACAATAACGATTGATTTTTGAGCAGTTAGAAAGTCATCAGCTATTTGTTTAGCTGGAAGCAAATATCCTCCTGGGTTTCCTCTTAAATCTAAAATTAAATTTTTGAGGTCATTAGTCAGTAATTCTCCTATTGCTTTTCTAAATTCAGAATAAGTAGTTGAAGCAAAACGATTAATTTTTATGTACCCCGTATTTCTATCAATCATATATGATGAATTTACACTTGGGAGTGGAACAGGACCTCTAATAATATTAAAAGTATAAATCGAGTCTTGTTTTTTTCTGTAAACTTTTAAAATAACTTGTGTTGAAGAACTCCCTTTTAATTTAGAAATGATTTGTTTATTGTCTAATGACTTAGAATGAAGTGTGTCTTTATCTGCAATCAAAATTCTGTCACCAGACTTTAGGCCTGCTTTTTTACTCGGCCCGCCATCTAAAACTCTACTAACGGCTATAGTGTCGTTTAACATTCTAAACTGAACTCCAATTCCTTCAAAATTACCTTTCATACTCTCAGACAAAGATTCACTTTCTTCTGCTGGAATATAAATTGAATGTGGGTCCAATTTATCTATAATATCTTCAATTACTTTACTAACTAAACTGTCAGAATTTATTTTATCTACATAGTCACTTGTTAGGTAGGTAATTAAGCGGTCTAGCTTGTTAATGCTTTTATTTTCAAAACTTAGGGTTGTAAAATTTAGAATATTTTTACTCCCAAAAAGATATCCAATCGTTATAGAAAGGAATACAATGAGGAACAAAAATATGTTATTTCTTTTCACAAGCTATTTTGTTTTCTCGGGCATAAAAGTCAAAATTACCCCAGCTCGCTTTAGAAAATCCAGACCAGAAGTATCTTTATAGGCTTTACTGTAAACTACTCTTATTAGTCCTGATTGATGAATTAATTTACTGCACTCTTTACAAGGAGAAAGAGTAATGTAAAGGGTTGCTCCTTTACAAGATTGTGTAGATGCTGCAACCTTTAAAATAGCATTTGCCTCAGCGTGTAAAACATACCACTTTGTATAATTTTTGTCGTCTTCGCACACATTCTCAAATCCTGAAGGTGTTCCATTATAGCCATCAGAAATAATCATTCTGTCCTTTACAATGAGTGCACCTACTTTTTTCCGTTTACAATAAGAAAGTTCTCCCCAAGTTTTAGCCATTTTTAAATAAGCTCTGTCGTACTTTTCTTGTTTATCTTTTCCCATTGATACGAAGATAGTATTTAGGATTTAATCTAATTTTAAATACGTTCGAAAATCATTGATAGAGCTTGGGATAAAATCATTGCCCCTACTAAAAATTCCCAACGCTCTTTGGATTGTTTAAAAACTTGAGTAACAATAAAACTGATTAATAGTATTCCTATCACGATTGCAATTTGAGCAAACTCAACTCCTATTGCAAATGAAAATAATGATAAACTTACATCATCTTCTGGAATCAGCATATTGAAATAACGCCCAAAACCAAGGCCATGGATAACTCCAAATAATACTGTAACAAGAGGAGGTAAATAAGCCTTATTAATTATTCGACTAAATTTTTTTGGAAAGAATAAAGTTATTGCATTTAATGCTATGGTAATTGGAATAAGCAACTCAATCCAATAGGATGAAACATATAATTCAAAATAAAAATTTCCTATCAAAGACAGTGTATGACCTAATGTGAAAAATGTAACCCACCATATTAATTTTCTTATTCTCAGAAAAGTAAAGGGCATCGCCAAGGTAATGATGAAATAAAAATGATCTAAACCTTCCCAATCAATCACATGCCAGAAGCCTAATTTTGTATAAACCCAAAGTATATCTATCATAAATTACGTTCTTTCTGAATAGTTTCATAAGCTTTTTGCACCTCTTGAAACTTTTCTTGTGCTCCTTTGATTAGCGCGGGATCCTTAGATTGCAGTTTATCTGGATGATACCTTTTTGCCATTTCACGATAGGCTTTTTTAACCTCATCATTCGAAGCACTCGGAAGAATTTCCAAAACTTTGTAAGAACTCCCAGTATCTTTAATAAACATGGCCTTTATACTATCAAAGTCTGAAGTCCGAATTCCCAATGCATAAGCTATTTGATTAATTTTATCAAGCTCTGATGAAGATACATTCCCATCAGCATTTCCTACACCAAACAAAAAATGAAGTACTTGCAAGCGAGTTTCATATGTGGATCTTTCAACAAATAGAATTGCTAAATCAGATATATTTTGAACTTCTTTTTTTATTTGTTCATTAAAAGTTTCAAAAATGATTGCAGCTTGGTCACTTCCATAATTAGCTATAAAAAAGTTTCTTACAAATTGAAGCTCTTGGGTCTTTACCTGACCGTCTGCCTTTATAACAGTGGCAGCTAAGGCTAAAAGATTAAGCTGCAATTTTCCTGTTTGAGAAGAGGAAAATCTGGTCTGAAAAACAGACTTGGAATTATTTTTATAATTGTCTATAATCCCTCCTATGAAAAACCCCATCATAGCGCCAGGAAATCTAAAAAAATAATAACCCATAAATGCTCCGATCCACTTTATCATATTCTCTTATTTCATAATATTTTACAAATTTGATAAATAAAATTGGCCCTGCAAAACAAGATAGATTCCATTAATTTATATATTTGAAAAAAAAACTATGTATCCAGCTGAATTAGTAAAACCTATGCGTGAAGAACTAACTAGCATAGGATTTAAAGAACTAACCTCATCAGAAGATGTGTCCAATGCCTTATCTGAGCCAGGCACTACTTTGGTCGTAGTTAACTCAATTTGTGGATGTGCTGCAGCTAATGCTAGACCTGGAGTTAATTATTCTCTTCAAAACAAAAAAACACCTGATCATTTAGTAACAGTATTTGCAGGAGTTGACAATGAAGCGACAAAAAGTGCAAGAGATCTTATGGTTCCCTTTCCTCCATCCTCTCCAAGTATTGCCTTATTCAAAGATGGGACTTTAGTACACATGATTGAACGTCACCATATTGAAGGACGTCCTGCGGAACTCATTGCGGAAAACTTAAAATCTGCTTTTGACGACCATTGCTAGTTCTGCCTAAGTTATAAGCAAATTATTGTTTTTCTTCTGAAAACGTCTTTCTAGGCAAGGTAATGACAAATGTTGTTCCTTTTTTAATTTTAGACATGCATTTTATTGAACCCTCATGAGATTCAATAATATTTTTAACAATACCTAGTCCTAAACCCATACCAGAACTTTTTGTAGTGAATTTTGGTTCAAAAATTTTCTCTTTGACTTCAGGAGAAATTCCATTTCCATTATCCACTATTGAAAGAATTGTTTGATCATTTTCTGACAATAGTTGAACACCTATCTGAGGTGTCTTATTTTTTGGTATGGCTTGAAGTGCATTTTGAACTAAATTAGTGATTACTCGAACCCACTGTGTCCGATCTATTTTATGAAAAATATGGGCCTCGTTGGAAGAGAATAAAATGTGATCATGATGAAAAATATTCACTGCCATCTGAGTAAGTTCTACAAGATCACAATCTTTCATGTTTGGTTTTGGAAGTGTAGCAAAATTTGAAAAAGCCTCAGCAACTTCACTCATTGTGTCAATTTGTTGTATTAAAAGATTTGAGAAATCTGCGACTTTTTCTTTAATTTCTGGGTCATTAGGGTCGTAACGATGCATAAAACTTTGGATTGTAAGTCGCATTGGAGTTAGAGGATTTTTAATTTCGTGAGCTACTTGCCGCGCCATTTCTTGCCAAGCCTGCTGACGCTCTGTCTTAGCTAATTTTTCTGCGCTCTCTGCCAAATCATCTACCATTTTATTATAAGATTTAACTAAACTATCTATTTCTCGAGTAGCATTTTTTAAGTGAATTTTTTCATTTTTCTTTTCTAACCCCATCTTCCCCATTCGAACTTTAATTGTTTCTAGAGAACGTGTTACGTATCTTGATAAAAAATAAGCTATAAAAATAACCCCAACTAAAAGTAAAATGTAAATCTGATAAAGGTTTTCTATAAATGTATTTAACTCATTTTCAGAGAAGGAAATATCTTCAAAATAGGGGAAAAATAAGATTGCATATGGCTTTTTAAATCTATCTTTCAATATCTTGTATGATGCATGAAATTTATCAATATCCGACTGATAATGCTCTATAAAACTCCCATCTTGGGATTCATTTATTTGATCAAGTATAGATTTACTAAGCTTGTAATTATTTGCAACTACTTCTAAAGGAGAATGATATATAAAAATTGGATCTCCTTGAAGTTTAAAGAGTGAATACTGAACATTATGAATTTTATTTATTTTTTCAAAGTCAGAGGCAAACTCCTCCCATACCTGAACTGGCTTGTTCATAAGACTATACTTTTGAGTAAGATAGTCTATATGGGTTTGTATTTGAAATTCTTTTCTAGCTAGACGACCCAAATGATAATTCTCTCTTTGAGATTCGTATTGGATACTTGTGGTACCAAGAATCAGTATGCCTGCAATAACTAGCATACCAATCATAACAGCAAAAAGACGTGTTCTGAACGAAAACTTTTCAGGAATTTTTAGCCTTTTTATCATTTACCCATTCTGATTTTTTTATAAAGTCTAATTCCTAATACCAAGATTAATCCTAAACCTAAAATACCGAATAATCCAAAAACCCAATGAAAACTATCCTTTAAAATAACTAAAAAAACAATCGCAAAAAGCAGTAAAGTGGCGCCTTCATTCCAAATCCTCATAAACATACTTGTGTAAACAATTTTATCTTTTTGAAGTTTTAAAAAAATCTGATGTGTTTTTAAATGATATGCGATTAATAAAACTACGAAAGTAAGCTTGATATGCATCCAGCTCTGGGCAATCCAGGATGGGATTAAAAGCAAAAGCCAAAAGGCAAAAATAATACATAATATTGCTGAGGGCCAGGTGATTATATACCACAATCTCTTTGTCATAATTTTTAATTGTGGAACAAGTATATCCGCTTCTTGCTTAGTTTTTTTTGATGCTTCTATATGGTAGATAAATAATCTTGGAATATAAAATAATCCTGCAAACCATGTGATTACAAAAATAAGATGTAAGGCTTTGATATAGTTGTAATACAATTAGTTTTCGTTTATGGTTAAATAATCTAAATTTAATTTTGAAAAATTTTCATTAAACAACCTTAAATCCTCTTTAATGAGTTTTTCATATTCTTCTAAATTTTCGTCAATTTTCTTGGTAAGGAGTTTTCGTACAATTTCATCTTGATCTGTAGGTGGAAAGTCATTTATTGTCACCAACTGATTTAAATGTCCTAATTTATTTGTTAAACGGATTGGAAAATTCAATGGATCTTGATTACTCTTATTTTGAGTTTGATAAAGTGCTTTTTCAATTTTAGTAAGGGATTGATTGAGTTTTTCAGCCTTTTTAAGAATTGGATTTAACGTTATATTTTCTTTATGAAGAACCTCAAAATCCTCTAATTTCTTTCTAATAGTACGAATGTTTTTTATTGCTTTGTGAGCTTTGTCTACGGATGAATTTACAAGATTTACAAAATCAAACTGCTCTTTCATCTCTGATAATATTACCTCTGATCGAGGATCTTGTAATATTTCAAAAGACTGTTTCTGGGAAATTCCGTTTTTCTCAAGAATAACCTCATAATTTCCTGGAACCGCCTTTGCCCCTGAAAATGAAGCACTCCAAAAAATCATTCCATCCAAAACTTCTGCTCCCATATAGCGAGTATCCCACACAAAAGTATTGCCACCTTTTTTTATTTCTAATTTATCTTCATTGTCAATAGAACTATATTTTTTTATTAAAGTTCCATTTTGCTCTTTGAAATAAATAGCCAAAGTATCTTTTTTATCATCAAAATCTTTTAAGTTAAAATGGACAATTACTCCATTTGGTAAATTAGAACCTTGAGTAAGAGAGGTTTTTTTAGTAGAGCTACCCTGAGTTCTATAACTATCTTTGGGTTTAAAAAGATTGATTGGTTGATTTATAGTATTTTCACCTATTTGGTGAAGAACAGTCAAATCATCTAAAACCCATAAACTTCGCCCTTGAGTTGCTACAATAAGACTATTTTCTTTGATTGTTAAATCAGTAACTGGGACAATTGGAAGATTTAATTGAAAAGGGTTCCAAGAATGCCCATCATCAAAAGATATATATATTCCAGTTTCTGTACCAGCATACAATAAACCTTTTTTGGCTGGATCCGCACGAAGAACTCGAGTAAAATGTTCAGATGGAATCCCCTTAGTAATCAAACTCCACGTTTTTCCATAATCAGAAGTTTTATATAAGTAGGGTTTAAAATCTCCCGATTTATATAATGTTCCAGCTACATAACAAACTGCCGGATCAAAGGGAGAGGGTTCGATACTATTTATCATTAGCCATTTTGGCATCATTGGTGAAGTAATATTTTCCCAATTATTCCCACCATCACGAGTTAAATGTACCAAGCCATCATCACTACCTATCCATATTAACCCCTCTTTTAAAGGAGACTCGTTTGCTGCAAAAATTGTGCAATAATATTCTACTCCCGTATTGTCCTGTGTTATTGGACCTCCTGAAGATTTTAATTTTTTAGGATCATTACGAGTTAAATCTGGACTGATAATCTTCCAACTTTGACCTTCATTTTCTGAAAAATGTACATGATTTGAAAATGTATATAATTTTTTAGGATTATGTTTACTAAATTTTATTGGGAAATTCCATTGAAAACGATATTTCATACCTTCTGCACCATATCCCATTGGGTTGTCAGGCCAAACATTTATTCCACGTACCGAGTTATTTCTATGATTAACTCTTGTTAAAAAACCTCCATAACTACCACCGTAAACAATATCATTATCTAGTGGATCAACGGCAAGGTGAGCAGATTCTCCACCTGCAGTAGCTTCCCAATCTGCTTCGGTTATTCCATTTGATGGAGAACGATGATTAACTCTTAAAGTGGTATTGTCTTGTTGAGCTACATATATACGATATGGAAAAGCATTATCAGTTGTTACTCTATAAAACTGGGCTGTTGGCTGATTGTGATATGTACTCCATGTAGAACCTGCATCATACGATACTTGAGCACCACCATCGTCACCTATAATCATACGTTGATTGTCTTCAGGTGCAATCCACAAATCATGATGATCCCCGTGAGGAGCATTACTGCTTTTAAAAGTTTTCCCGCCATCTTTAGATTTATGATAAGATACATTCATTACATAAATGATATCCTCATCTTGAGTATCAGCATAAATTTTTGAGTAATACCAAGCACGTTGACGTAAATCCCTACTGCTATTAATATATTTCCAAGTAGACCCGCCATCGTCCGAGCGGTATATACCCCCCTCATCTTTGTTTTCAACAATCGCCCAAACCTTTTGAGAATTTACTGGAGAGGCAGTTACTCCAATAATCCCTAAAGTTCCTTCAGCAAAACCATCATTTAAACTTATTTCAGTCCAATTTTTACCCTCGTCAATACTTTTCCAAAGTGCTGAACCTTCACCTCCACTATTTAAGCTGTATGGTGTACGGTTTAATCGCCAAGTAGAAGCGTATAGTATTCTTGGATTAGAGGGGTCAATTACTAACTCTACAGCTCCCGAATGTTGATTAGAAAAAAGTATTCTTTTCCAATTTTGCCCGCCATCAATACTCTTATATACTCCTCGCTCCAATGTTGGCTTATATATATTCCCCAAAACAGCTGCATAAACTATATCAGAATTATTAGGATCAATTACAATCCTAGGTACATGCCGAGACCTAGGTAATCCACTAAAAACCCATGTTTCCCCAGCATCTACAGATTTCCAAATCCCATAACCTGAGGAAACGTTTCCTCTTACTGTTACTTCTCCTCCTCCAACATAAATAACATTATTATCACTTTTTGAAACTGAAATAGATCCGATACTTCCTCCAAAATAGCCATCTGAAATATTTTCATAAGTCTCACCACCATTTTCAGTCTTCCAAACACCTCCTCCGGCAGCACCAAAATAAAATAAGTTAGGTTTTCCCTCAACACCAGTTACCGCTGAAGAACGGCCACCTCTGTAAGGACCAATAGACCGATACTGCAAAGAAGAATATGTAGTTTCAGGATAGCTGACTATACTTTTCTTATTTAACTTTTTAGACTGGGCGTTTATGGGCTGAAGTACAAATTGGTTTACTAAGGCGGCAATTAAAATAATTCTTAAACTTAAAAGCATAGTTTTCATCATTTGTTTTTTCAATGAAAATAAAAGTATAAAATTAATTTTAAGTTTTACTTGAAAAGGTTTATGTATAAGCTATTGTTTCGGGATTAATTGTTTTCGAATAGCACGTTTTAAAAAGTATACTGTAACCAGAGTTGAAAACAAATCTGCTAATGGAAATGATAACCAAACACCACTAATGCCCATAATAGAGGATAATAAAAAGAGAAGAGGTATAAAAAAGATCGCTTGACGGCTTAATGTTAGTAACAAAGCAGGCAAAGCTTTTCCAATAGCTTGAAAATAAGCTGACCCAATCAGTTGAATACCTATAATAGGTAGGGCCAAAAAAACATAACGTAATGCCGCTGGAGTTTGTGAAGAAACATTCAAATCATTTGTAAATATGACTGGTATCATATCAGAAAAAATAAAAATTAATACAAAAATAAGGGTAGCTAAAATGGTTGAATAAAGGATTGATATATTAATTACTTTTTTGACACGATGCCAATTTTTTGCTCCATAATTAAATCCAGCTATTGGTAGAAATCCCTGAGTGATTCCAAAAATAGGGAAGGTTGCGAACATCAACATTCTACTAATTATTGCATAAACTGTTATTGAAGCTTCACCCCCAATAGAAAATAATACGTTATTAACTAATAATACGGTTAAACTTATCATTGCTTGACGGACGAGAGTGACAGATCCCAATGAAGAAATTTCTTTTACCAGATCAAATCTTAATTTAAAATCCTCGAAAATTGGTCTTAGTGAAGATTTCCCAGAAATAAAAAAAAATATTATGTAAGCTGCGCAAACTCCGTAAGATAATGTTGTTGCCCAAGCAGCTCCCATCATTCCCCAATCAAAAATTTTTATAAATATGTAATCAAGAAGTAAATTCGAACCCGATGGTAAAAGCATTGCATACATTGCATTTTTTGGTTTTCCTTCTGCGCGAATTGTATTATTTGCCATCATGCAAAATGCTAAAACCGGGACACCATATAAAACTATCACATAATAAGTCTTTGCAAAATCAAATAAATCTCCCTTGCCGCCAAATAATGGTATAATTTGATCGACAAAAACTAACCCAAAGATTACCACGAATGAAGTAAGTGTTAATGTCAACGTAATTTGGTTTCCAAATGTCTGAGTTGCCTTTTTAAAGTTTTTTAAGCCTAAACTTCTTGAAACAATTGATGCCCCTCCAATTCCAATGGACATCCCCAAAGCAGCAATGAAAAAAGATACTGGTAAAACCACATTAATTGCAGCTATAGCATTAGATCCAATCCAGTGGCCAACAAAAATTGTATCAATCAATATGTTTAATGACATTACTAAAATTCCGATAGAAGCAGGAATTGCTTGTTGAATTAGTAATTTAGGTATTGACAGTGTTCCTAAAAGTTCAGTAGAATTTTTTATCATTGAATGTCTTGCTTGCATGCCCATTCATCGATCCAACGACTTAGAACGTTTACCCATTCATCTCTATCATTAATACAAGGGATTACATGCAACTGTTTTCCTCCGTTTTCTTGAAAATCTTCTGAGGCTTCCATACCAATCTCTTCTAGAGTTTCTAAACAATCTGATACAAAAGCAGGGGTTGCAATTGCTAATTCTTTTGTTCCATTTTTAGCGAATTTTTCTACAGTTTTATCAGTGTAAGGTTTTAACCAAGAACCTAGAATAGATACTCGAGATTGAAAACTAGTAGAATAAGATCCTTCTTTTAATTCCAAATATTTTGCAACTCCTTTTGATGTCATCTCACACTGATGACGATAACAATATTGATGAGCATTTGAATCTTCAAAACAACATTTTCCATCCATTTTACAATGAGATTTTGTTATATCGGATTTTCGAATATGTCTTTCCGGAACCCCGTGATAAGAAAATAATAAATGTTCCCAATTCTTACCCTGTAATTCTTCTTGAATCGAATTCCCCAAAACCCTTATATAATCTGGGTGATCGTAAAATGAAGGCAAAGAGGTAAGCTGCATTTCTGGAAAGTATTTTTTCTGAAGTTTTTGAACTAGAACTAAAATAGTTTCCGTTGTTGCCATTGCAAATTGGGGGTACAAAGGTATAACTAGTACATCTGTAATACCAAGACGTTTTAAATTCTCCATCCCGTTTTTAATAGAAGGATTTCCATAACGCATAGCAAGTTGGACTGGAATTGATACTTTTTTCTGTACCTTTTCTTTCAATTTTTCTGAAAGCACAATTAAAGGAGATCCTTTATCCCACCATATTTTTCGATATGCTTTTGCAGATTTTTTAGGGCGGGTTTTTAAAATGATTCCTTTGACCAAAAAAGATCGAAACCACTTAGGCAAATCAATTACCCTTTCATCCATTAAAAACTCTCTCAAATAATCTCTTACATCATTGGTGTCAGTACTATCTGGAGAGCCCAGATTAACTAATAAAACTCCTTTCATTCACAATTTTTTGCTAAGATACTGAACCTATATATTTCTTGGGAGTGGTTCCGTATTTCTTTTTAAAAGCAGCTATAAAATGACTAGCTGTACTATAACCTAATTTAAGGCTAACTTCATTTACATTATACTTCCTAGAATCTAACATTTTTCTAGCTTCGTCCATCTTGTGATCAAGTAAATATGCAAATACCGTATCACCGTAAATTTGTTTAAAACCGTCTTTTAATTTTTTTAAAGAAAGCTCAACTTCAATTGCTAGCTGCTCAAGTGAGGGGGGATCAGACATTTTATCTAATATTATTTTTTTTGCCTTTCTTATTTTTTGCACATTTTCCTCGTCCACTAAAAAAGGACATTGTTCAATTGATGGGTCTTCGTTTTTATTAAAATAAAGACATAAAAGCTCATAAACTTTTCCCTTAAAATATAATGATTTCATACTGTCATGGACCTTAGCTTGAAGTATTTGACTTAAAACAACAGCTATAGAAGAAGAGAAAGGAAGATTATCATAATATTTTTTTGAATTGTTGTCAGGACTTAAGAAAGATATATGATCTGCATCAGAAGAAAATAATGAATGAAATTTTGTTATAGAAATTAAAACACTTACCATCCACGTGTCAGGAGCCAATTCTACCTCAATAGGTAAAGATTTTTGAGGGTTGTACAATAGCATTGAATGGTCCTCAAGTACCTGAAAGGTATAATTTCCCTCATTAAAAGTAAAATTAGTTTGTCCTTTTAAACAGAAATGGAATTGTATAAATTCTAAGCTTACAGGGTATTTTTTGTTTAATACTTCCTCACTGTCATTTTTTAATCTAAGAATTGAAAACCCTGGATCAACTACACTCTCATCAAAGGAACTTATACCGTTATTTTTCATAAATTGTTATGCTATTGTTTTGTGTTAAAAAATTTTAAAGATTAAACAAAATTAGGGGTTTAAAAGGTTTTAATAAAAATAAAAATAAAACTTTTTAAGTTATTTATAAATTTTTTAGCGTTATTTTTTAGGCTGTCTCTCGCTTAATTTTGTTTGTGATAACAATGTAAAATTTTGTTGGAAAAAACTTACGATTTTTTTGCTGTAGGTTTGAGTTATAAAAACTCTGATGCAGACACCCGGGGGAACTTTAGTCTAGATGATCATAGGCAACATGCACTTTTTTTGGATGCCAAAGAAACAAATATTAAAGACCTAATTATAATTAATACATGTAATAGAACAGAGCTTTATGCATGGTCACAAGATGCAGAAATTCTAAAGGATTTACTTTGTAAACATTCTGAAGGAAATAAAATTCTTTTCGATCAAGTAGGATATTGTCTCAAAGATGAAAAAGCATATAATCATTTATTTCGTGTAGGCACTGGACTTGAAAGCCAAATATTGGGGGATTTTGAAATTATAGGTCAAATTAAACAAGGTTTTTTCAGATCAAAAAAAATGGGCTTGGCCCAAGGTTATCTTGAGAGATTAACAAATGCGGTAATCCAGGCTAGCAAGCGTATTAAAAATGAAACTAAGATATCAAGTGGAGCTACATCAGTCGCTTTTGCTTCGGTTCAATATATCCTTAATAATGTTGAAAACACTTCAAAAAAGAATATCTTGCTCTTTGGTACTGGAAAAATTGGAGCAAATACCTGTGAAAATCTTGTAAAGCATTCTCAAAATGATCATATTACACTTATTAACAGAACACAATCCCGTGCTGAAAAAATTGCAGGAAAATTCCCTGTCATTGTTAAGCCATATGGAGAATTATCATCTTCCATTCGTAATTCTGATGTACTAGTAGTTGCTACAGGAGCACAGAATCCAACTATAACCCCTGACCTAATTCACACAACAAAACCTCTTATAATTCTTGATCTTTCAATTCCAAGAAATGTAGCTCCTGAGGTTAACGGTATAGATAATATTAAGGTAGTTCATTTAGATGAACTTTCTCAAATAACTGATGCGACTTTTGAGAAACGAAAAAAATATATCCCCAAAGCTGAAGCTATAATTGAAGAACTAAAAGTTGAATTTTTAACATGGCTTAAGCACCGAAAATTTATTCCTGCCCTTAATGCATTTAAAGCAAAAATAGCCCTCTCAGAAAAAGAGGAAAAAGAAATTAATCATTATGTTGATAATTGTTTTGGCTATCAAAAAAAACAACAGATAGCTCAGAAAATTACGGGTCAAATCTCAGCATATATTAGAGAAAATCCTCAAAAAGCCGAAGAAACAATTGAACTTCTTGAAGATATTTTTCATCTTTCGAAAGAGAAACTCTCTTAAAAATGATTCGAATAGGAACCCGAAAAAGTCCATTAGCAATTTGGCAAGCTAATTATGTGAAAGCTAAATTTAAAGAATTAGGCTTTTCGAGCACTTTGATTCCTATTGAGAGCAGTGGTGATAAAGATTTGGTTCAACCAGTATATAAAATGGGAATTAAAGGAGTTTTTACAAAAGCCTTAGATCAAGCCCTTTTATCAGATTCTATTGATGTAGCTGTTCATAGTCTCAAGGATGTCCCTACGATTCTCCCTAAAGGAGTTGAAATATCAGCTTATTTAAAAAGAGGATCAGCTCATGATGTGATGGTTTATCATAAAAATTTTATTGATTGGAAAAAAAACACGGCAATTGGCACTGGAAGCCTTAGACGCCAAGCACAATGGCTAAGAAAATACCCAAATCATATTTCTGAAAATCTAAGAGGTAATTTACAAAGAAGACTAGAAAAGCTAAATTCTTCGAATTGGGGTGGAGCTATTTTTGCAAAAGCTGGTTTAGAGAGGATTAATTTATTGAAAAATAAATTTACCGTTTTAGATTGGATGATTCCTGCTCCAAGTCAAGGTATTATTGGTGTGGCAAGTTTAGAAAAAAATAAAACCCTGAATGAAACAGTTAGAGCTTTAAATTGTCATGAAACTCAATTATGTGCTGAAATAGAGCGTGACTTCCTAAACAAGTTAGAATGTGGTTGCACTGCCCCTGTAGGCGCCTACGCTTTTGTTGAAAATGATTCGATTATTTTCCATGGCGGGCTTTTTTCTTTAGAAGGTTCTGAAGCTATATACCATAAAACTTCTGTCTCCAAAAATGAATCAGTGGGTCTAGGTAAAAAAGGTGCTGTTCAAGTCTTAAATAATGGTGGATATGAATTAGCAAACAGAATTAAAAGTCAGATGGGATGAGATTATTATCTACAAAAAATGTCGGTAAATCATTTAAAAATAAATTGAAACAAAGCGGTATATCTTTAAAAGAACATCCAATGATCCAAATAGTTCCAATTCAATTTAAAATTTCACAAGTAAATTCAGCTTTAATTTTTACAAGTCAAAATGCTGTAAATATTGCATTTGAATCCGCTGATATTTTAAGAAAAATTAAAGGTAAAAACTGTTTTTGTGTAGGAGAAAAAACCAAAGCTCTTTTGAAAAAAAAGGGTTTGAATGTTTTAAAAATGTGTCAAAATGCATCTGATTTAAGTAATTTTTTAATTGAAAACTACAGAAAAGAATCTTTTTCATTTTTCTGTGGAAAACAAAGAATGAAGGAAATTGAAACTTCACTTGATAAATATGGAATAGACTTAAATATTCACGAAATTTATCAAACAAATTTCACATCTAAACATTTTAAAACTTACTTTGACGGAATACTTTTTTTTAGTCCATCTGCTGTATCAAGTTATTTTACAAAAAATACTTGGGCTATTGATACCCATGGATTTTGTTTAGGATCTACTACTGCAAAAAGACTAAGTCAATTTACATCAAACTTTAGTGAAGCAAAAAAACCAAGTGAAAACCAACTAATTATTACAATTCAACAATATTATACTGAATATTATGCTAAAGAATGATCTATTATTAAAAGCACTTAGGGGAGAGCCGGTAAAACGCCCACCAGTTTGGTTAATGCGCCAAGCAGGTAGATACCTTCCTGAATTTATGACCTTAAAAAATAGGTTTGACTTTTTTACGCGTTGCCAAACTCCGGAGCTTGCCACTAAAATTACAATAATGCCAATTGATCAAATTGGACCAGACGCAGCAATTTTATTTAGTGATATTTTAGTTGTTCTTCAAGCCATGCAAATTCAAGTTGAGATGAAAGATGGTTCTGGTCCATGGATCCCCAACCCTATAAGATCTAAAACAGATTTAGAAAATACTATCATTCCTGATATTAATGAGCACCTTGGTTATGTTATGGATGCAATAAAAATGACTCAATTGGAGCTTAATAACAGAGTCCCATTGATTGGTTTTGCAGGTTCTCCATGGACATTATTATGTTATGCCGTACAAGGTCAAGGTTCCAAAACATTTGATAAAGCAAAAGCATTTTGCTTTAGTCAACCCGCTGTAGCTCATATTTTACTTCAAAAAATCACCGATACAACTATTTTATATCTAAAAGAAAAAGTCAAGTCTGGTGTTAATGCAGTTCAAATATTCGACTCTTGGGGAGGACTTCTATCCCCGGATGATTATAGCATTTTTTCTTGGCCTTATATCCAACAAATTGTAACGGCCTTAAAAGATGAAATACCAGTTATAGTATTTGGAAAAGGTTGTTGGTTCGCACTTCATGAAATGAAAAATTCTGGAGCAGCAGCACTTGGAGTGGACTGGACCTGTTCAGCTAGGAATGCTAGGTATCTTTCTGGCGGACAAATCACTCTTCAGGGTAATTTTGACCCCTCACGATTATTATCCCCAATACCAGAGATTACACAGTCAGTTTATAAGATGATTCGTGAATTTGGAAAAGATCGATACATTGTTAATTTGGGACATGGCATTCTACCAAATATTCCTGTTGATCATGCCAAAGCATTTGTTGATGCTGTAAAGTCATATTATTAGAATGGTAAATATGAAAGATGCATTTTATAATTATGTAAAAATTTTACAGGATAATATTACACAATTACTTGGGAAAATTGATGGAAAAATTGATTTTAAAGAAGATTTATGGGAAAGACCCCAAGGAGGTGGTGGACGTACTAGAATCCTAGAAAACGGTAATGTAATTGAGAAAGCGGGGGTAAATATTTCAGCAGTCTACGGACCACTCCCAGAAAGTATGCAAAGTTATTTTAATGTTGAAAAAGTTAATTTTTTTGCCTGTGGTCTTAGTCTTGTAATACATCCTGTAAATCCCATGGCTCCTACTGTTCACGCTAATTGGCGTTACTTTGAAATGTATGACAAGACTGGAACTATATGTGATCAATGGTTTGGAGGTGGTTTGGACCTAACTCCATACTACCTTTTTGAAGAAGATGTGAAACATTTTCACCAAACGTGTAAGAAAGTTTGTGATAAATATCATCCTGACTATTACTCTAACTTCAAAAAAAAGTGTGATTCATATTTTTTTAATACTCACCGAAATGAAGCTAGAGGAGTAGGTGGTATATTTTTTGACTATTTAAAAAAGACAGATACATTTACACTTGAGAATCATTTCAAATTTGTTACTGCAGTTGGAGATTCTTTTGAAAATGCGTATATACCAATACTCAAAAAAAGAAAAGATTTAAATTATACAATTGCTCAACGTAGATGGCAAGAAATCAGAAGAGGACGTTATGTAGAATTTAATCTTATTCATGATAAAGGAACCATTTTTGGATTACAAACAAATGGTAGAATCGAAAGTATTTTAATGAGTCTTCCACCAAAAGTTCAATGGAAGTACGATTATTATCCAGAACCCAATAGTAAGGAAGCAAGACTTTTAAAGGTTTTAAAAACACCACAAGATTGGGTTTGAAATAAAAACTGATGAGTAAGAAAGAATATTTTGTAATTTATATTTTCTAATATAGCTTTGTTATGGATACCCTATACATCTTATTTGTACTGCCGTTATTAATTGTTTTTTCGTACTTATTTGATAGCTTTTCAAGAAAAACAAAATTCCCTTCAGTAATTTTATTAATGATAACTGGAATACTTTTTCGATTTTTCACTTCCTTTTCTGGTTATGATAATTTTACTTTTCTAGATAATTTAATCCCAGTTTTAGGCACTATTGGTTTAATTTTAATTGTCTTAGAAGGGGCCATTGAATTAGAAATCAGTCGTAAAAAATTACCGCTAATTTTAAAAGGTTTTCTTGCAGCTTTTATAATACTTGCTGTTAACATTTTTGTTTTGAAATGGATTTTTGAAAACATTTTTGATCTTCAAAATACCGTTGCTGCACTTTTTGCTATACCTCTTTCAATAATTAGTAGTGCAGTAGCTATTCCTTCAGCTACAGGTCTTATTGATTATGAACGTGAGTTTGTAATTTATGAATCTACATTTTCTGATATTTTAGGAATTATGATTTTTAATTATGCTTTACGACAATATGAATCTAAACAAGCTCTTATTGGTGTTGCTCCACTGGTATCGTTAGGTTTACAAATTATTGGTGTGATTGTAATTTCACTTCTAATCACATATGTATTATTTAAATTGATTCGGCAAATTGATCATCATGTCAAATTTTTTTTAATTCTCGCGTTACTTATATTAGTCTATGCTTTTGGAAAGTTATTTCATCTCCCAGCTTTAGTGACTATTTTTATTTTTGGAATCTTCATTAGTAACGCTAAAAATTTACTCCCTAAGATCTTTAGAAATTATATTGATTTAGACAACTCAAAAAATGAAATCCATGAATTTCATATACTTACCGCAGAATCTACTTTTTTAGTCAGAACTTTTTTCTTTTTATTTTTTGGGTTTTCAATTAAAATTTCAGATTTTGGAAGTTTAACTCCATTATTTTCTGGAATAGTTATAATTCTTGTTATGCTATTTATACGCTATTTATATTTTTCTTTCACCACTCTAAAATTTAAACCAAATCCAATTACATATATGTCCCCAAGAGGGTTAATTAGTATACTTTTATTCATTCAATTGAAAGATGTAGCTTTTATCAATATAGAACAAAGTATAATTGATGAACGTACGTTACTTATAGTAATACTTGTTTCAATGTTGGTCATGCTAGGGGGTACCATCAAAAAACAAAAGGGGCCAAATGAAATAATGATTGATAATGAAGAATCTGTTTCTGTGGAAATGGATGTTGATCCTTCAGAATCATCAAATAATCAAATCTAAATCTATATAAAGACTATGTATCCTATACAAAGAAATCGAAGATTAAGAAGTAGTGAAAGCCTGAGGACTATGCTTCACGAGTGTAGCCTAAATCCAAATGACTTTATTGTACCTTTATTTGTAATAGATGGTAAGCAAAAAAAAGAAGAAATCTCATCCATGCCAGGCTATTATAGAATGAGTATTGACTTGCTCCCGAAACATATTAAAAACCTTTGGTCGCTGGGCTTAAAATCGGTTTTAATTTTTGTCAAAGTGCCTGATGATCTAAAGGATAATAAAGGAACTGAAGCCCTAAATCCCGATGGATTAATGCAACGTGCTATTAAAACGGTAAAAGATGCTGTCCCAAAAATGGTTGTGATGACTGATGTAGCACTAGATCCTTATTCCTCTTATGGACATGACGGAATCGTCGAAAAAGGGAACATTTTGAATGATCCAACAGTTAATATTCTCTCAAAAATTTCTTTAACACATGCTCAAGCAGGAGCGGATGTTATAGCGCCTAGTGACATGATGGATGGAAGAGTCCTAAAAATCCGAGAACTTCTTGAAGCAGAGAATTATGTAAATACCGTGATTATGAGCTACAGTGTAAAATATGCATCTGGTTTCTATGGTCCTTTTAGAGATGCACTAAATTCAGCTCCTAATTTTGGTGATAAAAAAACATATCAAATGGATTTTAGGAATCGAAAAGAAGCATTAATTGAAGCAAAACGTGATATAAAAGAAGGGGCTGATATCGTAATGGTTAAACCGGGTATGGCCTATTTGGATGTTATTAGCGAATTGAGTAAAAATGTGGATGCCCCTATAGCAACTTATCAAGTAAGTGGAGAATATGCAATGCTTAAAGCTGCTGCTGAAAAAGGATGGGTAGATCATAATCAAATTATGATAGAACAACTCATCAGTTTCAAACGGGCAGGAGCATCTTTAATTGCAACTTATTTTGCTGAACAAGCAGTTAAACTAATCTAATATTAAGTTCTTTCTGGAGAATAAGGTTTTAAATCTAAAGATGGATCATAGCCAGAAATTAATTCAGTTATTAATTTTCCCGTTGCTGGTCCAAGGCTCCAACCCATCATTGCGTGTCCAGAAGCCAAAACTAAATTTTTGAATGAAGAATGCCTCCCAATAAAGGGGAGTCCATCAGTAGATAAAGGTCTTAATCCACTCCTGGCTTTATCAACTGAAGTCATTGGAATTTCAATGCCTGGATAATATTCTTTGGCCGCATTTACTATAGACAAAACTCTCCTTGAATTGATTTTACTATTTATCCCAGAAATTTCCATTGTTCCACCAAAACGTGTATATCCACTCATAGGAGTTACAGCTACTTTTGCTTCTGATAAAATTGTTGGAATTGATAGCCCAGTTATGCCCTGAACATCAAAACTATAACCTTTACCTGCTTGTATTGATAATTTAATTCCTAATTCCTTCAAAATTCCTTCTGTCCAAGCCCCAGTAGCAATAACAAATTCATCAGCTTTGAAAATTCCTTTATTTGTATTTATTGTTTCAATCTTTTTCTCTTTTTTTTGAAACGAACTTACAACTGTATCTAAGAAAAATTTTACTCCACGAGACATTAAATAATTTTTTAAGTTGTTCATAAATAGTTCTGGTGTTGTGTGGGCATCACTTTCATACATAAATGCTCCCGCAATCTCCATGGGAACTTTAGGCTGTATTTTTAAAATTTCCTCTTTGGATAATTGTTTAACTATAATCCCCAAATCCTTTGCCCAACTCGCTGCTTTAGCTTCCTCTCGCTCCGCAACAGAAGTCTTATATGCCATTAGTAAACCTTTAGATTCCAAATGAAAATCAAAAGTATCAGACTGCTGCATTTCTATAAATAATTTTTTGCTTAAAAGGTTTATATCCAAAATAGATTTCATCGATTTTTGTACATGTTCGGAAGTACAAGATTTGATGAATTTCATCCCCCAATTGACCAAATCTTGGTCAAATCTTGGTTTAATATAAAACGGGCTAGAATTATTAAACATCCATCGAAAACCCTTAGATATAATCCCTGGTGCTGCCAAAGGAATTATATGGCTTGGTGTTAAATATCCAGAGTTAATGTAAGAAGCACCTGATTTAATTTTATCTTGATCAATCACACTTACATCATGCCCTTCAAGATTTAAATAATAAGCTGTTGCAAGACCAATAATACCTCCCCCTACAACGATTACTTCCTTTTTACGCATATTAGAGGACTTGAAAACCTTTTACATAAGGATCATCTGGATCTAAAATTAATTTGTTGTATCCTATAATTCTAGCATTTCCTTGGATACTTGGAATTACACCTTTAAATGATCCTACTTTAGCTTCAGCTTCTACACGACCTATAAATTTTGAACCGATAATACTTTCATGAATAAAATTCTCATTTAATTTCAACTTTCCCTTTGAAAACCTTTGAGCCATACGTGCTGATGTTCCTGTACCACATGGTGATCGATCTATGGCTTTATCACCATAAAAAACAGCATTAGTTGCAATGGATTTATCTTTGGCTGAGATCCCTCCCCATAAAACATGACTACAGCCTTTAATATTATTATCCAGGGGGTGTTCAAAGCTATGATTTGCATTAACTTTTTCTCTTATTTCCCTACTCCATCTAATCAGTTCAGCCGCGCTGTATTTACTGATTCCCAAAAAATTTTTCTGAATGTCTATAATGGCGTAAAAATTACCTCCATAAGAAATATCCAATTTCAAAACTCCTAATTCTGAGCAGTTGATCTCTAAATCAGACATGGCTAAAAATGAAGGAACATTCTTGAATTTTACCATTGTAACTTTACCTTCTATTTGTTCATAAGAAGCAACCACTAATCCGGCAGGAGTCTCTACACGTAGGTTACCCCTGGTTTTAGGAAGAACCAATTTCTCTTCTAAAAGAATTGTTATAGCACCTATTAATCCGTGACCACACATAGGTAAAC
>CABYBK010000010.1 GCA_902517245.1 uncultured Bacteroidota bacterium
CTAAAAATAGTAGCCTGTATTTTGTAATAGGTTTGTCGGTTGTTTTATTTGTTTCCTGGCAAGCAATCGAATGGAAAACCTACAAAAAAACTTATGATTATGAGGCTCTTAATGTAGAAGATGATGATGACGAGGAAATTCCAATTACCGAACAGTTAAAAACCCCGCCGCCGCCTCCGCCACCGCCGCCGCCAGCTCCTGAAGTTATTGAAATAGTGGAAGACGAAGAGGATGTAGAGGAGACTGTTATTGAGTCTACGGAAACTAATGAAGAAGAAATTGTTGAAATTGTAGAGGTAGAAGAAGAAGAATTAGACATTGATGTTCCTTTTGCTGTAATCGAAGATGTTCCAATTTTTCCAGGATGTGAAAGAGTAAAAAAATCAGAACGCAGAAACTGTTTTCAAGAAAAAATGAATAAACACATCCGTAAAAACTTTCGTTATCCTGAAATCGCTCAGGAAATGGGTATCCAGGGTCGTGTTTATGTAAATTTCATTATTGCTAAAGATGGAAAAATTACAAATATTCGTATGCGTGGACCAGACAAAAATCTAGAAAATGAAGCTCAACGTATTATTGCCAAGCTGCCTAGTATGACACCAGGAAAGCAAAGAGGTCGGCCGGTACGAGTTCCCTTTAGTATTCCGATAACATTTAGATTACAATAAAAATATATAGAATCATAAATAAAACCCAGCTCTCAGCTGGGTTTTTGTTTTAAAGTCAATTTCATCATAAAAAATCATCTTAAAACAGAAATAAATTGTACAAAGCTTTTTTCTCACTTATCTTTACACTCTGAATGATGTCGAGCGATGCAGTCAAATAAAATAATTGAAATCACAAGTGCTCAACAAGTACTTAATGATTTAGCTCAGCTAACCAAATTTAGGCTTACTGTTTCTGTTGTCATTTCTTCACTTGCTGGTTATTTTTTAGCAACTGATCATGCAGACTATTTCACATTATTTTTACTAATTCTTGGTGGATTTTTTATGGTAGGCGCTTCCAATGCTTTCAATCAAGTCTTTGAAATTGATTTTGACAAGCTCATGCTTAGAACCCAAAACAGACCCCTGCCCGATGGAAGAATGAATTCTAATTCTGCTATGTTTATTGGAGTCGCTCTAACAATTCTTGGTGTAGCTGCACTATATATTATTAATTTAAAAACCGCTTTCTTGGCGAGTATATCCATCTTTTTATATGCTTGTGTTTATACTCCCTTAAAACAAAAAACGCCTCTTTCTGTATTTGTAGGTGCTTTTCCTGGAGCAATTCCATTCATGCTTGGATGGGTCGCTGCTACTAATGAATTCGGGATAGAACCTGGTGTTCTTTTCATGCTTCAATTTTTTTGGCAATTCCCGCATTTCTGGGCAATTGGGTGGCTAATGCATGAACAATATGAGACAGCGGGATTTAAAATGTTACCTTCTGGATCTAAAGATCAAAATACAGCATTTCAAATTGTATTTTACACGATCTGGACTATTGTCATTTCTTTAATTCCAGCATTTAAATATACAGGAGACCTTTACCTTACATACCAGGCAGCTATTTTGATCATGCTATTTGGAGGTGTCTTTCTTTTTTATTCGGTTAATTTAATGCTTTGTAAAACAGATAAAGCTGCAAAGATGTTAATAAGAGTGAGTATAATTTATATTACTGGAGTACAATTAGTTTATATAATTGATAAATATTTAATTCAATGAATACCAATGATTCTATAGCTACTAAAACAAATCGAGCAAAGAAAATGATGCTATGGTTTGGAATGATTAGTATGAGCATGACATTTGCGGGTCTTACAAGTGCATATGTGGTAAGTAGTTCTCGTTCAGACTGGATACAGCAAATTGAACTTCCATTCGCATTTACTTTAAGTACATTTCTAATAATACTTAGTAGTTGTACTTTCTACGGAGGACTTAAGATGATGCAAAAAGACAAAATAAGGGAGTCTCTATCATTATTATTAGTCACATTGGTATTAGCTTTTGCATTTGTTTATTTTCAGTTTCAAGGGTTTAGCGGGCTAATTGAAGAAGGCTACTATTTTACTGGACCTGAGAGTACTATTACAACTTCATATTTATATGTATTGGTTTTGTTGCACTTGGCACACCTTACCGCTGGAATAATAATTGTATCAAATGTATTTATTAGAGCTTTAAAAGGAAGGTATATAAAAGGAAATACAATTGGTTTTGAACTAGCGTTAACGTTTTGGCATTTTCTTGATATTCTATGGGTATATTTATTTTTATTCGTTTCATTCTACCGCTAAAAATTAATAAATTTGCAATAAATTTAATCCTAAATAATGGAAGTAACACCTAACGCATCTTTAGATGAAAACCAAGCCTGGGGTGGAGGTATAAAGCCACTAAACGCCAGCTACGGTAAAATGATGATGTGGTTTTTTATAGTTTCAGATGCATTGACATTTACTGGATTCCTTGTTTCTTACGGGTTTTCAAGATTTAAAAACATTAATTCTTGGCCAATAGCAGACGAAGTATTTACACATTTTCCTTTTTTGCATGGAATTGATGCCCCAATGTATTATGTTGCTTTGATGACATTCGTATTAATCTTTTCTTCAGTAACAATGGTTTTGGCTGTCGATGCAGGGCATCATATGAATAAAGCAAAAGTGACCTTTTATATGTTGCTTACAATTATCGGAGGTTTAATTTTTGTTGGATCTCAAGCTTGGGAATGGAAAAATTTTATAAAAGGAGAATATGGTGCTCTGGAAACCCGAGGTGGGCAAATCCTTCAATTTTTAAATATTGAAACCGGAAAAAGAGCCGCTATTCAGGAGTTCTCTATTGGAATAGATTCCGAACGTTCAACCCACCAATCTTATAACGGTATTTGGTACAAAAATGAGACTAAACGCCCAAACGTATCTGTGGATGAGGTGAAAAAGGGATTTTTAGCAAACCAAAGCCTTGTGATTAGGACAGAACAAATTACGCAGAGTGGGCAAAAAACAATTTTGTCTCGTGACGATTCTTTAGTTAAAATTGAGGAGGCTATTGATGTAGTAGAAGGGGCGAATTTGATTCATAATGAATATGGTAATAGACTATTTGCCGATTTCTTTTTCTTTATCACTGGCTTTCACGGTTTCCACGTATTTTCTGGGGTAGTTATTAATGTTATCATTTTTTTCAACGTAATCCTTGGAACATATGAGCGTAGAGGGCATTATGAAATGGTAGAAAAAGTTGGACTCTATTGGCACTTTGTTGATTTAGTCTGGGTATTTGTATTTACTTTTTTCTATTTAGTTTAACAAAATAACAAGAATTAATATGGCAGCGGAAGGACATAAATTAGCAATCTTTAGAGGGTTACTAAAATTTAAATCAAATCAACAAAAAATTTGGGGAGTTTTGATTTTCTTATCTATTGTTACTACAATTGAAGTTGCTTTAGGAATTTTAAAACCTGAAATATTAATGGCAAGCTTCTTAAGAATGAAACTCTTAAACTGGATATTTATTATCTTAACTATAGTTAAAGCTTATTACATCGCCTGGGATTTCATGCATATTCGAGATGAACGAATCGGCCTTAAAAACTCAATAGTGTTGCCTCTAATAATTTTAATTCCCTATTTAGCTTTTATCCTTATTCTAGAAGCAGATTATATTTTTGATGTAATGGATATGGGCTTTGTTTCCTGGAATTTCTAAGGGGAAAATAAAATTTAAAGATGTCTTTTAATTCTTTTTTATTATGAATAAGAACGATGTACAAAAGAAAATTGTTCTAGGAACCTTATTTATATTTCCACTTTTGGTTTATCTCTTTTTTGCTTCAGGAGTAAATAATTTTGCTAAGCTTCCTGTTCTTAATAATGAAGTTAAAGAACTTGATGTAAAAAATCAAAACATAAGACTAAAAGACCATATAACAATTTTAGGATATTGGGGGGGAAGTTTAGAAAATAAAAAAGCGGAGGCTTTAAATTTAAACGAAAAAATTTATAAAAGGTTTTATCAATTCGAAGATTTTCAATTTGTTTTTTTAGTTGATTCAAGTAGCTCAGGTCAAGTTGATGAATTAAAAAAATCATTAAAACAGGGGGCTGGAACAGACCTTTCTAGATGGAATTTTATTCCATCTAATAGCGAGTATATTAAAGCCCACTTTTTGTCATTAAAAACACCTTTTATATTAGAAAATGATTATAGCTCTCCTTATGTTTTTATAATAGACAAAGACCTAAGATTAAGAGGAAGGGATAACGATAAGGATTCTGAAAACCTCTATGGATTTGATGCACGTTCAGTTGCACAGATAAATAAAAAAATGATTGATGATGTTAAAGTGATTTTAGCTGAGTATCGATTGGCTCTTAAAATTTATAATACAAAAAGAGAAAAGTAATTTATGTCAAAATTAAAATATGTTGGTCTTTTTCTTGTGATTATTATTTTTGGAATCCTTTCTATTCCCGAAATTTTAAACAGAATTAATAATCAAAAAATCGTAGATAGCAATCGTACCCAATCTGCAGAGCCACTGCAATATGTAATTTTAAATGGGGAACCAAAAAGAGTTCCTGATTTTACATTTTTTAATCAAGACAGTCTTTTAATTTCTAATGAAGATTTTTCTAAAAAAGTATATGTCGCCGAATTTTTCTTCACTTCATGTCCAAGTATATGTCCAATTATGAATAAAAACATGAAACGAATTGAAGATCGTTTTGGATCTAGAATCGATTTTGGAATTGCTTCCTTCTCTATTGATCCTGATTATGACACCCCATCAGTTTTAAAAGCTTATGCAGAGTCTTACAATATCTTTTCTCAAAACTGGCATTTTTTGACTGGTGAAAAAGATCTAATCTATGATCTAGCAAATCAGGGTTTTAATATATTTGCTTCAGTAAATCCTAGGGTTGCAGGTGGCTTTGAACATCAAGGATATTTTGCTTTAATCGATAAAAATGGATATATCCGCTCTCGTTCAGATCAGTTTGGAAATCCTATTGTTTACTATATGGGTTTAGATGAAGAAAATGTTGAAATTCAAGAAGTAGATATGCTTATTGAAGATATAGATAAATTATTGAAAGAATAATCAATGGAAAAATCACTAAATAAAGGCGTTGACAAGTATAAGATATGGGTGTGGGTACTTTCTATTTCCATACCTATAGCTGTAGCAATTCTTTTTTTAATAAGGATTCCAAATGTTGACTCATTAACCTTCTTACCACCGATATATGCAGCAATAAATGCAGCAACATCAATTATACTTACCCTTGCATATCTAGCAATAAAGAGGAAAAAAATAATCTTGCATGAGCGCTTAATGAAAATTGCAATTGGGTTATCTGTTGTTTTTTTGGTGATGTATGTTGCTTATCATATGACCTCAGATCCAACACCGTATGGAGGGACTGGTATTTTAAGGCCTACATATTACTTTATATTAATATCTCATATTTTGTTATCAATTGGGATTATTCCACTAGTTCTTTTAACCTATATAAAAGCTATCTCTAAGTTATTTGTAGAACATAAAAAAATTGCTCGTTATACATTCCCAATTTGGATGTATATAGCTGTAACAGGTGTTATAATTTATTTAATGATCTCACCATATTATGCTTAAAAACAAAGGTTTAATTATTTGTTTATTTCTTTTTTTGATTGTCGGACTTGAACAAACCTATAGTCAATGTTCTATGTGTCGTGCTGTGCTTATTTCTGAAGAAGGTCAGGCAACTGCAAAAGGAATAAATAACGGTATTTTATATTTAATGGCTATTCCATACCTTTTAGTTGCTTTTGTTGGGTGGAAAGTATTTCAAATATTAAAAAAATAAATTTTCATTAAAAACATAAAATTTATATAAGAAAAATTAATTTGGTTTATAAAATAAACTTGTTTATTTTTGATAAAATTTAATTATGAATTCAACGGAAAAACAAATACAAACAATAAATAATGTTATTAATAGTACAAAAGAGAATCTTAAACCTTTAAGCATTAATTTAATTTTTTGGGGGATTTTCGTAAACGCATTAAGTTGTTTCCACTATGCCTTTCCTTCTTTAGTTCAGTCAACTAAATATTCAGCGGCTTTTTATTGGACAATTCCATCCATAATTGGAATGTTATTTATGGTTTATTATAACATAAAAATCAGAAAAACTTTAGGATATGAAACACATTTGAGTAGAGTAATTAAAATTATTTGGGGCGTATTTGGAATCTCATGGATTTACATAGTCGCACTTTCATTTTATCTAAAAAATTATCATCCAGTGCCTCCTATCCTGTTTTTATTAAGCTTAATTTTAATTATGACTGGACTTATTATAAAATTTAAACCTGTTACCCTAGGAGGGATATTTTTGGCGATATTCACATTCTATCTAAATTTTAATCCTGGAATCAATCTTTTATTAGTTAACATAGTTGGAGTTTCCTTAGGAATGTTAGTTCCAGGCTTGTCACTATTCTATTCTAAATCCATTAATAATCCAGATGGATAAGTTCTTGTTTAATCCTATCAGATTAAAGATCGTGTCATCTTTAATTAATAAAAGTCAATGTGATTTTAATTATTTAAAAAAAGTAACTGAATCTACTCAGGGTAATTTAAGCATTCAGTTGAAAAAATTAAAAGAAGAAAAATATATTGAAATTGAAAAAACATTCAGTAATAATTATCCTAAAACTAGTTGTTCAATTACAAAAAAAGGAAAAGTTAAGTTTGAAGAATTTTTCAATAATTTAATAAAAATGAAAAACCAGTAATTAATTTTCTAGATGAAATTTAACATTTAAATATCCAAACGGTCTAAATAAAAAATAGAATTAAAGTGTAACGTTTACTTCTCTTATTGAAAAAAGGATTAAGTTTGCGTCCTAATAATAAAGTTTCAATGATTCAAATAAAAAATCTTCATAAATCATACAAAATGGGAGCCTCCTCATTACATGTCTTAAAGGGAATTAATTTCAATATTGAAGAGGGAGAACTTGTCGCTATAATGGGCTCTTCAGGGTCGGGTAAATCAACCCTTTTAAATATTCTTGGAATGTTAGATATCGCTGATGAAGGAGATTATATTTTGGATAACGTCCCCATTAAAAATCTAAATGAGACAAAAGCTGCCAAATACAGAAATAAATTTTTAGGGTTTGTATTTCAGTCTTTTAATTTAATAAACTATAAATCTGCTCTAGAGAATGTTTCTTTACCTTTATATTATCAGGGTGTTAAAAGAAAAGAACGCCAGGAATCAGCTTTAGATTATTTAGATCGTGTTGGTTTAAAAGATTGGGCAACTCATTTACCCAGTGAACTTTCTGGCGGACAAAAACAGCGTGTAGCTATTGCAAGGGCAATGGCTTCTAAACCAAAAGTACTTCTTGCTGATGAGCCAACGGGGGCGCTAGACACAACAACATCATATGAGGTTATGGATCTGATTCAAAAGATTAATGAAGAGGGGAAAACAATTTTAGTTGTAACTCACGAACCCGATATTGCTCAAATGTGCAAGCGCATAGTAAAGCTTAAAGACGGTGTCATTATTGAAGATAAAAAAGTAAAACAAGTTCTAGCTTCGTCATATGTTTAATAGAGATCGTTGGAGAGAAATATTTGAAACTATCAGTAAAAATAAACTAAGAACTTTTCTGTCTGGATTTACTGTTGCCCTTGGAATATTTATCTTCATTATACTTTTTGGATTAGGTAATGGTTTAAAAAATACCTTTCAAGAGTTTTTTTTAGATGATGCTGGGAATGCTATTTTTTTATATCCTGGAAAAACCTCAAAACCTTATAAAGGTTATAAAGCAAATAGAAGAATTGAGTTTAAAAATGAAGACTTAAAAGATATTGAGGAGAACTTTTCTTTCTTCCTAGAATATTTGTCTCCCCGCATAGATAGAAGTGCTTCAACAAGTTACAAAAATGAGAGCAACAGTTATAGTACAAGAGCTATATCTCCTGGGCATCAATACGTTGAAAAAACTATTTTGATGAAAGGAAGGTATATTAATCAGTCTGACATCAATGAAAAAAAGAAAACTGCAGTTATTGGAAGGCTTGTGGCTAAAGATTTATTCAAAACTGAAAGCCCTATTGGAAAATATATAAATATAGGATCTACCGCTTTTAAAGTAGTAGGGGTTTTCCAAGATGATGGAGGAGATAGGGAAGAACGTAATATTTATATTCCATTCACCACGAGACAGCTTATTGAAAAAGGTAATGATAAGTTGAATCAAATCGTAATGACATACAGAAAAGAGTTGGGACACGCAGGGGCTATGGCCTTTGAAACTGCACTCAAAAAATATTTTAAAGAAAAGAAATCTATAGATCCAACTGATCCCAATGGAATCTATATTGCAAACCCAGCAGATGACCTTAAGCAAAGTCAACAATTTGCAATTGTGTTACAGTATATTGTAAGCTTTGTAGGCCTTGGAACACTAATAGCCGGAATAATAGGTATTTCAAATATTATGGTTTTTGTAGTTAAGGAGAGAACTAAGGAATTAGGAATTCGAAAAGCCTTGGGTGCAACTCCTAAGTCAGTAATTCAAATGATACTTCAAGAGTCAGTTTTTATTACAACCATTTCTGGTTATGTAGGTCTTTTTTTTGGAGTTATAGTTCTAGAAAATATCGGATTGAAATTAGAGGACTACTTTATAAAGAATCCATATATCGATTTAGGAACATCCATTGCAGCCACAATAACACTGATAGTTTTCGGTGGAATAGCTGGCTATATTCCTGCAAAAAGAGCTTCAAGTATTAAACCAATAGTTGCCTTGAGAGATGAATAGTTTAAAAGTAATATTTGATAGAGATACTTGGCAGGAGATTTTTGGATCGATTTCAAAAAATAAGACTCGGACTGTAATTACTGTGATAGGAGTTCTTTGGGGTATTTTTATCTACATCGCCCTTTCAGGTGCTGCCAAAGGATTAGATAATGGTTTTGAAAGGCAATTTGAAAATATTGCAATGAACTCAATGTTTGTATGGGCTCAAAGAACAAGCATACCTTATGATGGATTTAAGATTGGAAGAAATATTGTTTTAAAACTTTCTGATGCTGAATATATAAAGAAAAACATTCCGGAAGTCCAATATGTTGCTCCTAGAAACTCAAGAGGGGTTTTTCAGGGCGCTCCCCCTTTAGTAGTTAGAAAAAATAAATCCAGTAATTACAATGTTTATGGAGATTATCCTGAGTTTACAAAAATTGCAACAAAAAAAATCTATGAAGGTGGTCGATTTATCAATGAAGATGATATTAAATATTCTAGAAAGGTATGTGTGATTGGTGAAAGAACACAAACTGAACTCTTCGGAAAAGACGAAAATCCAATAGGTCAATATATAAGAATTGATAATATTTATTTTCAGGTCATTGGAGTACATAAATTTATACCCGGAGGAGGATTCGAATCTGATGGAGATATTTTTATTCCTTTTGAAACTTTCAGGAAACTTTATAATTCTGGAGATAAAGTTCAATGGTTTACAATTGCAGCATATGATGATGCGGACGCTGTAAGTGTTGAGAAAGATATTAAAACCCTACTTAAAAGAATTCACAGGGTGTCTCCAGAAGACGAGAGAGCTTTTGGGGGATTTAATCTAGGTGAAATATTTAATAAAATTGTAGGTTTTTCTAAAGGAATGACTTTGTTATCCTTAATTGTAGGAATTGCAACTATTATAGCAGGTGTAATAGGTATTGGAAATATATTATTAATATCTGTTAAAGAGAGAACAAAAGAGTTAGGAGTTAGAAGAGCTCTAGGAGCTACACCATCAGAGGTGAGAAATCAGATTATTTTAGAGTCCGTGTTTTTAACGATGATTGCTGGAATACTAGGAATTATTTTAGGAGCTTTTGTATTGTTTGGAATAAATTTAGCTACCCAAGACTTAACAGATTTCCCTTATACAAACCCTACTGTTCCAATCCAATTTATAATGGGAGCTCTTTTTATTATGGTGTTTCTGGGAACATTAATTGGGCTCATTCCTGCACAACGTGCAGTAAGTATTAAACCTATTGACGCATTAAGAGAAGAATAAAATTAAATACAAAAACAAATGAAAATTTTACAATATATCGGAATAACACTTCTAATTTCTGGAGCTTTATTTGCAGCAGCTTACTTTATTAAGACTAATGACAAGTCTGCTATTATTTATGAAACTAAAACAATCATTAATACTTCTATCGAAAAGAAAACTGTAATTACGGGAAAAGTAATTCCAGAAGATGAGGTTGAAATAAAACCCCAAATTCAAGGAATTATTGATGCTCTTTTTGTGGAGGAGGGAGATAAAGTAAAGACAGGAGATCTATTGGCTAAAATAAAAGTAGTTCCTAATGAACAAAATTTAAATGCTGCCGAAGGAAGAGTAGCTAATTCAAAAATTGTTCTCAAAAACGCTCAGATCGAATTCAGAAGAAATAAAAATCTTTTTGATAAAGGAATTATATCTAAACAGGATTTTGATAATGTTCAATTGCGTTACAATCAATCAAAGCTAGATGTATCCAATGCAGTTTCTGATCTTCAAATCATCCGCTTAGGATCAAAAGGGGGTGCTGCTTCAGCTAATACTAATATTCGAGCAACTGTTCCCGGCACAGTCCTGGAAATTCCAGTCGAGGAAGGCTTTCAAGTAATTGCTAGTAACAGTTTTAATGCTGGAACAACTATTGCTACTATCGCTGACCTTAATAAAATGATTTTTGAAGGGAAGGTTGATGAAGCTGAGGTCGGAAAGTTAATAGTAGGAATGCCTTTGGAGGTTAATCTCGGTGCTATTGAAGATCAATCTTTAGAAGCTAAGCTGAAATTTATTGCCCCAAAAGGAAATGAAGAGCAAGGAGCTGTTCAATTTAAAATTGAAGCGGATTTGTTTTTAAATGATTCAATTTTTGTAAGAGCAGGATATAGTGCAAACGCCTCATTAATTATAGAGCGTAAGGATAATGTAATGGCGGTAGAAGAGTCACTTCTTCAGTTTGATCGTGAAACAGAAAAGCCTTACGTAGAAATTCAAATTGGAGATCAAAAGTTTGAGAGAAGAGATATTGAAATTGGTTTGTCTGATGGAGTAAATGTTGAAGTAATATCTGGACTTACTGAGGAAGACCAGATTAAGGTTTGGAATAAAACCGAGCCTATTAAAAATGGTATATCTGTTGAAGAAGAGTTAGCAGATTAAACTCTTTTATTAAACAAACAATAAAATAATATGAAAAAAATATTAAGCTTTTTAATTTCTCTATCAACATTCATCACATACGCTCAAGTGAAACAATATACCTTGGAAGAATGTGTAATGATTGCTCTTGAGAAAAACATTAGTATTCAACAATCTGAATTGGATTTAGAGGGAGCAGATATTGATAGAGCTGATGCTTTTGGGAATTTCTTTCCAAGAATCAATGCTCAATCTCAACACATTTGGAACAATGGTCTTAGCCAAAATATTACAAATGGTTTAATTGAAAATCTTACAACTCAGTTTTCTTCTCTAGGAGGAAATCTCGGGGTTACAATTTTTAATGGTAGGCAAAATATTAATCAATTAGCGCGTGCTAATCTAAGTATCATTTCAAGGCAATATCAATTGGAAGACATAAAAGACGACATTAGTCTTTTTGTAGCCAACACTTATTTACAAGTAATGTTCAATAAGGAGTTAGAAGATGTTCAGCGTTATCAATTAGAATTGGCTCAACGAGAATTAGAAAGGGCTCAGATCAGAATTGATGCAGGAGTACAAACCAAGGCTGATATTTATGAAATTGAAGCTAATTTAGCTGCACAAGAACAAGCTTTAGTTCAAGCAGAGAACTCTTCTCAATTATCTAAAATAAGTTTAGCTCAATTACTTTTGATCACCGACTATGAAAACTTTGATATTGCAGAAGTAGATTATGATGTGCCACTTTCCCAAATTCTTCTGGAAGAACCGAAAAAAATATATGAAAAAGCGCTTACTCTTAGAAATGATATAAAGGTGGGGGTTACAAATATAGATATAGCAAAAAAAGATATAAAGCTGGCAAAAGGAGCTTTATTGCCATCACTATCAGCATTTTACAATTATAATACTCGTATTTCTTACAGTGATCGTTTTGTAGAAACAGGAAATTTGATCGAAACTCCTATTGGAGTAGTCAAAGAAAATGGATCACTTGTTGTAACTCAATTCCCTGAAAGAGAAATTACAGACGCCCAATCTTTTGGTGACCAATTTAGACAAAACGATGGTCACAGTTATGGTTTATCGTTGAATATTCCGATTTTCAATGGGCTAGCTGTAAAAAACAATATTAAAAGAAGAAAGCTTAATTTGAAACGTGCTGAAAATCTTTTTGAGCAAACGAAGCTTGATTTAGAAAATACAATAAACCAAGCTTATAATAATGCTGAAGGAGCTTATAAATTTTATGAAGCTTCAAAAAAAACACTAAAAGCGAGAAGGGAATCGTATTTAATGGCAGAACAACGTTTTGAAATTGGAGTTATGAATTCTTACGATTTTATTCAAGCTAAGCAGAGATATGAAATTTCAGCTTCTGACAATGTAAGGGCTAAATATGATTATATTTTTAAATTAAAAGTTCTAGAATTTTATTTTGGTTTACAAATTACTATCTAGTTGATTTTTTTAATTTGTAGAGTGATATACTTTATTGTATATTACTTTTTTAGGTCAAAAATCATTAAATATGGATAGTAACAAAACCAAAGTCTATAGGAGTAAACACAAAGACATTCCTGGAAATCCATCAACTGCAAAAAGTAGCATACATAAACTAAATACAAGGGAAAAAGGTGAATCGCTGAGGGTTTTAACAGAAGAGCAATGGCAGTTTTGGATAGAGAAAGGATATGTGGTAATAAAAAGTGCTATATCTACTAAACAAGCTGAGGAGACAGCAGCATTCCTTTGGGAGTTTGAAGAAAAGAAATTTAATGATTCTACTACTTGGTACACTCCTCCAAGAGCCGAAATGCAAATGAAAGTGCTTGCTGGGACTGGTATGGTAGAGGTATACAATAATCAATATTTATGGAATAACAGACAAACTCCAAAAGTTTATGATGCTTTTGTAGATATTTGGGGAACAAATAAACTCTGGGTTACTATTGACAGGGCTAATCTTAACTTCCCAATTCGAAAAGGGCACGAATATAAAGGATTTATTCATTGGGATTACGACCCTGAAACTAAACCTCAAAATGTTCAAGGAGTAATTGCTTTATCAGATCAGACAGATATTAATATGGGAGGTTTCCAATGTTTACCATGGCTTTATCAAAACTATGATACATGGAAAAAGAGCCAACCTGATGATCGAAATCGTTTTCAACCAGATATAAGTGGATTAGAAGATAAAATAGAAAAGGTAGCTATGCAAGTAGGAGATTTATTAATATTTAATAGTCTTTTAGCACACGGTATCCGCCCTAACCTTTCAGATAATAAAGTTAGAATTGCCCAATATATTTCAATGATGCCTTCAGAAGAAGAAAACGAATCTCTTAAAAATTGGAGAATTAATTCATGGAGGAATAGAGTAGCACCTGAAGGCCATGCGTTTCCAGGTGACCCAAGAAACTGGGAACAGACTAAATACGATAGAGCTCAACTTTCCCCACTAGGTGAAAAGCTTTTAGGATTAACTTCCTGGTGAAAATGGATCTAAATTTAAAAGGAAAAACGGCTCTTATAACAGGGTCAACTTCTGGAATTGGATATACAACAGCTAAAATTCTTTTAAAAGAGGGAGCGACTGTTTACATCAATGGAAGAAATCGTTCATCTGTCGAAAATGCAGTTAGTCAATTGAAAAATGAGGTAGCTAATTCCAAAGTTTTCGGTATAGTTGCCGATTTTTTTAAGTTGAATCAAGTAGAAAGCCTACTTAAAAAATTAAGTGAAATAGATATTTTAATAAATAACGTAGGTATCTATACTTCAAAATCTTTTTTTGATACAACAATTGAAACTTGGAAAGATCAGTTTCAAGTAAATTTAATGAGCTGTGTTTGTTTATCTAAGCATTATTTAAAAGGAATGCTTGAACGTAATTGGGGAAGAATTCTATTTATTTCTAGTGAGTGTGCCTATTTAGTTCCTCCCGACATGATTTCATACAGCGCTACAAAAGCATCAATGCACGCAGTTTCAAGAGGCTTGGCTCATATAACTAGAGGAACTCAGGTTACCTCAAATGTTATTGTTCCAGGTTCAACTTTAACAAAGGGTGCCAAAAACTTTTTAAACGAGAAGGCTGTTACGCAAAATACTAGTATGGATAATATTGAAAAAGACTTTTTTAATAATACCCGAACATCATCTCTTTTGGAACGCTTTGCAAGTACAGATGAAGTTGCAAATACTATTACTTACCTTTGCAGTCCCTTATCTTCAGCCACAAATGGTTCTGTAATTAAAGTTGATGGTGGAAGCTCAGGTGGAATTTTATAAATTTTGTTATGTCTTACATTCTTCACCTTGAAACTTCTACAAAACAATGTTCCGTTGCTTTGTCAAAAGAAGGGGTATGTATATCAAAAAAAAAGTTTTTGGATGAAAATTTTAGTCATAGTGAAAAATTGCATTTATTTATTCAGGATGTAATCAATCTAGCAGGTATAGTTATTTCTGATTTAGATGCGATTGCTATAAGCAAAGGTCCTGGTTCTTATACAGGACTTAGAATTGGAGTAGCAGCAGCGAAAGGTCTCTGTTTTGCACTTGACCTACCCTTAATATCAATAAATACATTAACCTTGATGGTTCAACCATTTCTTAATCAAAAAGGGTTTGACTTTTTCATTCCAATGTTAGATGCTCGAAGAATGGAAGTTTACACTGCTGTTTATAATAAAAACAAAAAAATACAACTTCAAACTACTGCTTTAGTTTTAACTGAAGATAGCTTTTTGAGTCAAGTTGGAAAAAGTAACTGTTTGATCATTGGCAATGGGGCTAATAAATTTCAAGCTTTAAGCCCTAAAATAAAAGCTCACTTTAGAGAAGAAATTGAATATCCTTCAGCCGAAAACATGATTCTTCTGGCTTGGGAAAAGTTTCATAATAAAAATTTTGAATCTTTAGCAGATTTTGAACCTTACTATTTAAAGGATTTTCAAACGACACCTCCACGAAAAAATTAGTGTCTAACCATTAATTGCGACTACATTTTCAATTTTACCTGGCATCATTTCTTTAAGCATATTTTCGATTCCATTTTTCAATGTTAGTGTGGATGATGGACATCCGCTACAAGCACCTTGAAGTATAACCTGGACTGATTTTTTCGTAGGGTCATAAGAATCGAATTGAATATTTCCTCCATCAGAAGCAACGGCAGGTTTAATGTATTCATCTAAGATAGATATAATTTGATCGTCCAATGGATTTTTATTTCCGGGTGAAGTGGATTTTTTATTAGTGTCTTTTGATGGATAGTGCTCTATAATTGTATTTCCATTTTCGATAAATGTTCGGACAAATTCTCTTATTTCCATCATAACTTCATCCCAGTTTTTAATGTCAAATTTTGTTATTGAAACATAATTTTCACTCATAAAAACATCTTTGACATATGCAAAGTGAAAAAGTTTTTGAGCAAAAGGTGAGTGTTTGGCCTCATCAATATTCTTGAACTCTACACTTTCTGAAACAAGCTTTTTATTAGCGACAAACTTCATGACTGAGGGGTTTGGTGTACTTTCAGCATAGATACTTACAGGTACTTTATCATTGTTGACATCTTTTAAGATTACACCTCCATCATTGAGATAATTTTCCAGTTGAACCCTAACTTCTTCAATTACATCCTCCCACTCTAAAATTTCAAAGCGCTCTACTTCAAGATAATTTTCATGGAGACTTACCGATTTTACGAAAGGCAAATAAAATAATTGTTGGATTAATGGCGCACCTTTAGCATCATCAATGTTTTTAAAGTGAAGAATTTCCTTTGTCCCTGTATTTTGATTTAAAACAAATTTTGCCTTTAATTTTCCTTTTTCTGCAGATGCTTTAATTTGATAAACTTTCACAATAAAACTAATTTCTCCAAAAATAATCAATGCCTTTTAAATTGTTGTTTTTTAAATAGTCTATTTTGACTATAATCTTTTTGTAATTTGTCAAAAATAATAAGACAAATGTTAATTAAATCGGTAAAAGGAAAAACTCCCTCTTATGGTTTAGATTGTTTTTTTGCTGAAAATTCCACTCTTATTGGAGATGTAAAAATGGGTGATGAGGTTTCTGTTTGGTATCAGGCTGTTGTTAGAGGAGATGTAAATATAATTCGAATTGGTAACAGGGTTAATATTCAAGATGGAGCTATTATTCATGGAACATTTGAAAAATCCTCAACGCATATAGGTAATAATGTTTCTATAGGTCATAATGCAATTGTTCATGGCTGTAGAATTCATGATAATGTATTAATAGGCATGGGCAGTATTGTTATGGACCATTGTGAAATTGGAAGTAATAGTATTGTTGCTGCTGGAGCAGTGGTTGTTCAAAATACGATTGTTCCTCCAGGAACAGTATTTGCAGGCGTACCAGCAAAAAAAATAAAGGATATTGATATAAACTTACAGAAAAATGAAATCGAAAGAATTGCACAAAATTATATAATGTACTCATCCTGGTTTAAAACATAAAAAAAGCTATCCTTCTTGGATAGCTTTTAAAATGATTTTTATAAAATTTTAAAATCCTAAATCTGTTTTTACGGCAGTCATCAAATCTGTTCCCGTAGCCATAATTACACTGCCTCCAGGACTTGAGTCTAACACATAATCGAACCCCTGTTCTGAAGCGACCTTTTCGATTGCTACGCGTGCTTTTTCGTATAGTGGACGCATCATTTCAGCAGAACGTTTTTGGAGTTCTTGTGCAGCAGTTTCTCTAAACTCTTGAATACGTTGCTGCATTTCTTGTAATTCAACTTGTCTTTGCTGATTAATGAGTTCAGTTTGATTTTGAGCATCACCTTGATAACTTTGTGCTTTTGTTTGAAATTCTTTAGCAGAAGTTTCTAATTCTTTGGCATATTGATCCTCTAACTTTTTAAGTTCATTTTGGGCTGTAATTACCTCTGGCATTTCACTAATTAACTGTTGTGTATTAATATGGGCGACTTTGGATTGAGCCTTAATGCTTAAAGGGGCAACTAATAATAGTAAACTAACGATAAGTGTAGTAAAATGTTTCATAATTGTTAAAAATATTAATTGTTTAAGGAATTTATCTTAGATTTTAAATTTTCTAATTGTTCCTTTCTATTTTGTATACGTTGTTGTCTATTTATTCTTTTAATAACTAGGTCGCTAATATCGTAAATTTTTGCGGAATATAACATTGTTACACTCGAAGATCGATCAAAAATAAAATCATATTTCTTCTCTTCAGCTATCTGCTTTACAATCGATAGTACCTGATCCTGAACAGGTTGAATTAATTTAGATCGTTGAATAATCATATCTCCGACTGGTCCGAAACGTTTTTCTTGTAAATTCACTATTTCAAATGCAAAATCTTGAATTTCTAGCTCTCTGTCCTTAATTAATTCTGGTGTAAGTAAAATACGTTCAATGTTAAGTTGATCCTGAAATTGTTTTAATTGAATTTTTTTTAACTCAATCTCTTTTTTCCATTTCTCAATGCTCTTATCTAATAATAGACTCGCTTTATTATACTCTTCTACGCTTTCAAGAATAATATCCATATCAATATAACCAACACGAGTTCCTCTTTGTGCATTCGAAATAGTACTATAGCTAATGCATAAAATAGTCATCAAGGATATGGTCAAAAACCTTCTCATAATAATGATAACGATTAGTTTTTTAAGATATTATTCTAGTTCGTAAAAGTATTACGTTTAAACTAAAATCTTTGTCCAATAACAAAATGAGTTTCCCATCCGTTAGGTGTGGTAAGGTTAGAGTTTACATTATCAAAACCATACGCAAAGTCAATTCCTAAAAGACCAAAGGCAGGCATAAAGATTCTAACTCCAGCTCCAGCAGAACGTTTCGAGCTGAAAGGATTAAATTCTCTAAAGCTATTGTAACCATTTCCTGCTTCCAAAAAAGTTAGGCCATATATAGACGCACTGGGCTTTAATGTAATTGGATAGCGTAGTTCTATAGAAAACTTGTTATAAATAACAGAACCGTCCCTGCTAGATAATGATTGATTTGGATATCCTCTTAGTGCAATTGTTTCACGACCATCAAGCGCATAGCTGACCATTCCATCTCCTCCTAGAAAAAAACGTTCAAATGGAATGTTTCCCCTTGAAAGATTGTAGGCACCTATAAATCCAAAGTCTACCTGGGTTTTAAGAGTTAATTTTTCATAAATTGGCGTATACCACGTTCCATTAAACTTTATTTTATAAAATTCAAGCCATCGAAACCTTTCCTGATCAATTAAGTCCGTAAGTGGATTGCCATTGTCGTCTTGAAATTCTTTTAAACTTCCAAGATTTGAATAATCTTTACCTGAAAAGAGTGAATACGGCGGTGTAAACTTTGCATTAATACTAAAAGTAGAACCTCCAGTTGGAAAAATTGGATTCACTCTAGTATTATTTCGAGTTAGATTTATTGTGTATGCTAAATTGTTTGATTCTCCATCACCAAATGTAAATAATCCAGTATAATAATTATTTAAATTATAGTATTGATATGATACTGCTTGAGAAAGTTGAAAAAAATCATCTGGCACCTGTAGTCTTTTTGCTAACCCCAATGTTATTCCACTTATTTGGAAAGATTGACTTTTATCAGCTAATCCAGTAAAAAAATCATAGCGATATTGTATGGTATGTTGCAAAGATGTTGAAAATTGAACAGGTTGAACCCCTCCTAACCAAGGTTCAGAAAAGCTAAAACTGTATGTGCTATAAAATTGACTGGCCTGAAGTCTTAAAGCTAAGGTTTGTCCGTCCCCCATAGGAAGTGGTTTATATTTAGTTTTATCTAAAATATTTCTCATAGAAAAATTATTGAAGGAAAGTCCAAGAGTTCCGATAAATCCACCTTGCCCGTAACCTCCTTGAAGTTCAATTTGACTTGCCCCAGATTCTACTAAGTCAAATCGCACATCGATTGTTCCTGAATTAGGATCTACATTTTCTATTTGAGGATTGATTTGTTCCGCATCAAAAAAGCCTAATTGGCCCACCTCTCGTACAGTCCTTACAAGTTTACTTTTACTATATAATTCTCCAGGTTTAGTTCTGAGCTCACGATAAATAACATGATCATTTGTTTTATTGTTTCCTTCAACTGAAATTTTATTAAAACTTGCTAATTTTCCTTCTGTAATTCTAATCTCAAAATTAATGGTATCTTCTACAGCACTCACCTCGACAGCATTAATATTAGAAAATAGATATCCGCTATTTTGATAAAGATTTGTAATATCCTCACCATCAGGCTTAGAATTATCAGCAATACGTTTCTTTAATAAAACTCCATTATAAACATCTCCTTTTTTAAGCCCTAAAACTCTTTGTAAAATATTATTTGAGTATACAGTATTCCCAATAAAATCTATGTCCCCGAAATAATATTTTTTCCCTTCTTCAATATCAAGTTTCAAATCAATAGTATTTGACTCTTTATCTTTTCTAATTAGAGTATCAGAAAGAATCCTGGCATCACGGTAACCTTCTTCTTTATAAAAATCAATCAAAGTCGTCAAGTCCTCCTTAAAATCCTCATCAATAAATTTTGAACGTTTCCATAATCTAATTGAAGTTTTATGTTTAGTGTTTTTAAGTTTAGACCTTAATTTATTGGAATTAAAAATTTCATTACCATTAAAATCAATTTCTTTAATTTTTATACGTGAGCCCTTGTCTACATTTACAATCATTTTATAAGAGTTTTCACCTACACTATCTTTAGATGTGATCAAATTTACTTTGGTGTCAAGAAAACCCTCTTTTTTGTATTTATTCTCAATGTAATTTTTAGTATTAGTTAGAAAGCTTTCAGAAAGCTTTTTACCTTTTGTTAGCTCAGTGTCTTTTATTAAACTTTCAACAGTTCCTTTTTTTAGACCATTAATTTTCACATCAGTTAGAGTGGGAAGTTCCTCTATCTCAATTTCTAGCGAAATTTTATTTTTCTCAACCTTAGTAACATAAAAGTTAATATCGCTAAATAGCTCAAGACCCCAGAGTTTCTTAATTACCGCACTAACATCTTCTCCCGGCACATTTATTTTTTGTCCTTTTGTGAGACCGCTGTATGAAACGACTGTTTGCGCGTTAAATGTTTTTAAACCACTAACACTTATAGAGTCGAGTATATATGATTTCCCTTTGACAAAACTTTCATTTTGCGCAAAGGTTATACTTCCTGTGAAAAGGATTATCCCTAAAAACCAAAAGTTTAACAGAGATCTAAACATCAAGCTGTTCTCTAGTTTTTCCAAATCTTCTTTCTCTTTTACTATAATTTAATAACGCTTTTTCCAAATCTTTTTTATTAAAATCAGGCCATAGGGTCCTTGTGAAATATAGTTCAGCGTAAGCAATATGCCACAAAAGAAAATTACTAATTCGTTCTTCTCCACTTGTTCTAATTAGTAAATCTACAGGAGGTAGATTTTTGGAATAAAGATGCTCAATTAAGGTGAATTCATCGACATCTTGAGGAGAAATTATACTATTTTTAACTTTATTTGAAATTGATTTTAACGCATTTACAATTTCTTCCTTACCGCCATAATTTAATGCTAGTGTAAGCACCATTCCACTATTAGTTTTTGTCTTTTCAACAACAAACATTAATTCATCCTTAACCAAATCTGGAAGAGTATCGAGGTTGCCAATTGAACAAAGACGTATATTATTATCAATTATTCTTTTAAATTCATTTTTAAGCGAACCTACTAAAAGTTTCATTAATAAATTTACTTCATCTTTTGGTCGACTCCAGTTGTCTGTTGAAAAAGCAAAAAGAGTTAAAAATTCAATTTCATTCTTAGTAGCTTCCTCAACAATCTCTTTTACGACCTTAGCACCCTTTTTGTGACCCAAAAAACGTTTCTTACCGTGTTTTTGAGCCCATCGACCATTACCGTCCATAATAATCGCTACATGTTTTGGTTTTTTATTCATTTACTCCTTACAATAACATGGAAGATCGCCAAAGGTAAATGAAATTGTAATACCTGTAAAAATATACCAATCATTATTCGCTATATTTCCAAATTTATATTCAGAATAATCAACAAATTTATTTTGGGGGTTACTTCCATCAAGATTATCTGTCAGTGAATATCTAGCTCCAATTTCAAAACCAACAACAAAAAAAGGATTGGGATTTACTTTAAGCCCTATAGTCAGGGGAAGGGCTATTTCTTCATCCTTACCATAATTATTATAAGAAGGAGATGAGATTGGCCCGTTTGGTATTATGTAAAACTGATCATATCTAAAATAGGTCAAACCATAAAATATATATGGAGTGAAGCTTAATTTGGGATCATGTAAATTAAAATTCTTAAAGTTGATTTCAATACCAGCTGTAAATTCTTGAATAGAGTTTTCAATTTCATATGATCTTCTGGAGCGATTTATTACTCTGCTATTCAATTCATTTTCTACCAATGTAGTCAATGTAAGCCCTCCCCTAAATGAATAGCGTTCGTTTACATTCCACTTGTAGAGTAATCCGTAAGCAATTTGATTAGGATCTAAATATCTATCTGAACCAATATCCCCGATATAGTTACTCCCTCCAAGAAAAACTCCGATTTCATGAAATTGAGCTGAGGATATTGCTGCAATTAAAAAGCAAGTAATTAAATAAACTTTTTTGAGCATCAGTTTTATCAACGGAAAACCGCAGTTTTTGTATTATATAAACCGAAAAAGCCCTTTTTTATTGTATGTTTCGTGAGTCACGACCCCAAAAAAGTTTTTCACGTAATGTGTTGAAAAAGAAAGTTCCTTCTAACTGGATTGTTATAACTTTGAATTTTGCTTTTTTTATAAAAATATCATTACCATTTTCTATAGTTAAAATTCTTGAGTCTAAGGAAAGTAAATGAGTTTTACTTCGACCGTTGACTGAAATCTCAAATGTAGTTTGATCTGGAACAATTAATGGTCGCATGTTTATATTGTGTGGGGCGATAGGGTTGACAACCAGACAATTGGATGAAGGAGTGACAATTGGTCCGCCGCTACTTAAGGAATAACCAGTGGAGCCTGTTGGAGTTGCAATAATTAATCCATCAGCCCAATACGTTGTTAAAAATTGATCATTTAATTTAGTGTCAATACTAAGCATTGATGTCGTATTTTTTCGGTTAATACATACCTCATTTAATGCATAACCAAAATCTTTCAATGCCTTTATTGGCTCCCTTGTTGAAACTTCTAAAAGAGAACGTTTTATCTTTTTATACTTTCCATTGAAAAATAGGTCTAGACCCTTCTTAAGAGTATCTTTTTGAATTGAAGTTAAAAAACCTAATCTTCCGGCATTTATTCCTAGAATTGGTATTTTGGTACTTTTAATCAATGAAATTGATCGTAACAGGGTTCCATCACCACCTACTGTAAATAAAAAATCAACTTTTTCGTCTAATTTTTGATTATAATTAAAATAAGAATATTCTTTTTTCTCGTTACCTAAATATTTCTCAAGGCTATCAATTAAAATATATTTATGGTTATTTCTATCAAGATAGTCAACTACATTTTTAATGTAAGCTATTGATGTCGGCGAAATAAAAGCACTATAAACTGCAATATTCATGATTACAAATGTACGAAATAGGCATAAAGTAATTTTTCTGTTTGTTAAATGAAATCTTTTGGCAAGATGTTTTTTTTAATCAACTGTAAGGCGATACTTTTGTAATATGACAAGATTAAGTGTAAATATTAATAAAGTTGCAACACTTCGTAATGCACGAGGTGGAAATCTACCCAACTTACTTGAAGTAGTCAAAGATTTAGAGAGTTTTGGAGCACAGGGGATTACTATTCATCCAAGGCCTGACGAACGTCATATAAGATATGAAGATGCAAAAAATTTACCTCAAGTTGTAAAAACAGAATTTAATATTGAAGGAAATCCATCTTCTAAATTTATAGATTTAGTTTTAGACATTAAACCTACTCAGGTAACACTGGTTCCAGATGCAGATGAGGATATTACATCGAATGCTGGATGGGATACATTGGAACATCAAGGTTTTTTAAAAAAAATCATTAATCAATTTAAGAGTAATGGAATACGCACTTCAATTTTTATAGATCCAAAAATCACAATGGTCGAAGGAGCACATGCTACTGGTGCAGATAGAATTGAACTATATACTGAGGCATATGCAACCGGATATTATCAAGATAAAGAAGCCGCGATTAAACCCTATGTGATGGCAGCTGAGAAAGCAATGAATTTAGGAATTGGAGTTAATGCAGGCCATGACCTTAATTTAGATAATTTAGCTTTTTTTGCTCAAAATATCCCTGCATTATTAGAGGTTTCAATTGGACATGCGCTAATTTGTGAAAGTCTATATCTAGGATTTGAAAATATCATCCCTATGTACCTTCAACGTTTGTCTGTTTGAACCTACTTCATAGTAATATAATTGGCAATACAGGAGTTGATCTGATTATTCTTCATGGATTTTTGGGTATGGGTGATAACTGGAAAACTCACGCCAAAAGGTTATCACAAGTTGGATATAAGGTACATCTGATCGATCAACGTAATCATGGTAAAAGTTTTTGGAGTGATGCATTTAACTATACACTTATGGCCAGGGATTTAGTTTATTATTGTAATATCCATAATTTGAATAAAGCTATATTTTTAGGTCATTCGATGGGAGGTAAAGTCGCAATGAATTTAGCATGTGAATTTCCTGAAATAGTAAAGGCTTTTATAGTTGCAGATATAGCACCAAAGAATTATGAACCTCATCATCAAGAAATTTTAAATGGGCTGTCTAACTTAGATTTTAAATCTATAGATACTCGTTTATTAGCCGATAAAGAATTAGCTAGGTATATTGAGGATTCGACTATTCGTCAATTTTTATTAAAGAACCTTTACTGGAAGACTTCGAAAGATTTAGCACTTCGTGTTAATATAGATATATTAAAAGATTCAAGTGAAGTTATATCTAGAGGGCTAGAGGAAGATGCAAATTCTATTCATCCTTGTTTATTTATAAAGGGTGAAAACTCGGATTATATTTTAGACTCTGACAAAGACAAAATTAATCATCATTTCCCTAATGCTCAGCATCAATTGATAACTGAAGTAGGGCATTGGCTTCATGCTGAGGATCCTAATCAATTTTTCAATATAATTTATCATTGGCTAGAAAAATTCAGTTGATTTTTAACATCCTCAAAAAAAATGTGAAATTTTTATAAACCCAAGGTTTACAAACTAACTTGTTATATTTTTACTGATCTTTAAATTTTATGAAAGCAATTATTCGAAAAGCAAAATTAGATGATAGTGGTGCGATACTTAGTTTAATTAAAGAGCTTGCTGTTTATGAAAAAGAACCTGAAAGTGTTATTTTATCAGTAGAAGATATTGAAAAACACGGTTTTGGGTTAAAACCATTATTTAATTGCTTAGTAGCTGAATTCAAGGGAGATGTAGTTGGATTAGCATTATATTATCCTAGATACTCAACTTGGAAGGGACCTACTTTTCATCTAGAAGATTTAATTGTTTCTGAACAATTCAAAGGAAAGGGGATTGGAACACAATTGTACTCTAGATTTATAAATGAATCTTATAAAGCTGGTGTTGAGAGAATAGAATGGAATGTGTTAGATTGGAATTTACCAGCTATTAATTTTTATAATAATAGTGGAGCAGATGTTCTCCAGGATTGGAAAACTGTTCAAATGCATCGTCCAGCAATGAAATATTTTTTAGATTCTTTAAAATAATGGAAGTATTCAAATTTGGTGGAGCATCAGTTAAAGATGCGGAAGGTATTATAAATCTGGTAGATATTTTAAGTATAAAAAATCCTCAAAAGACAATCATAATTGTTTCTGCGATGGGAAAATCTACAAACGCTCTTGAAAAGATAATTGAATTATATTTTGCAAAAGAAAACCAGGTATCATTAGAAATTCTATCACTTAAAGAATTTCATTTAAAAATAATAAAAAATCTTTTTAAAGAAGAAAATAATGATTGTGAAAAAGAAGTTCATAAACTTTTCGAAGAGCTAAAATTATTTTTAAAATCAAATAAATCTCCTGATTATAGTTTTGTCTATGACCAAGTGGTTTGTTTTGGAGAACTTTTATCTACAACAATTATCCATTATTATATGAAGTATAAAAGGTTGGATAGTTTTTGGCTTGATGCACGGAATTGTATTAAAACCGATGATTATTATCGTTCGGCAAATTTAAATTGGGAACTCACTCAAAAATCCATTATTGACCAAGTAGAAAATCGTTCCTTAGTAATTACCCAAGGCTTTATAGGGAGTAGTTTAAATAATTTTACGACAACCTTGGGACGCGAGGGATCAGATTATAGCGCCGCTATCTTCGCTTACGCACTTAATGCTAAATCAGTAACTATTTGGAAGGATGTTCCGGGAGTGCTTAATGGAGATCCACGTGTTTTTAAAAAAACGAGGTTATTAAATCAAATATCCTATAGGGAAGCGATTGAATTAGCTTTTTATGGTGCTTCTGTCATCCATCCTAAAACACTACAACCCTTACAGCGCAAGGAAATTCCATTATATGTTAAATCTTTTGAAAACCCTAAATCAAAAGGTACGTCAATTTCTAAGGGTAAAGCCTTAGAGCCAAATATTCCTTGCTATATTGTAAAAAAAAATCAGGTTTTATTACGACTTTTTTCCATTGATTTTTCTTTCATTGTTGAAGAAAATATTAGCTATATTTTTGGCTTACTTCATGAATATCAAATGCCTGTAGAATTAATTCAGAATTCTGCAATTAGTTTTTCAGTATGCGTTAATGATAAATATAAGAGATTAGAGGAACTAGTTTTAGTTTTACGATCTCGATTTAATGTCGAAGTTATCAAAGAAGTAGATTTGTATACAATAAGACATTTCGATAGTTCAGCCTCTCAATTTATTAAAAGTATGGGTAAGCCTGTCTTACTAGAACAGCGTACTCAACAAACAGCTCAATTTGTAGTTTAGCCTAAAGCTCTAATTTTATCTAATATGGTTTCAGAAAGCTTCTTATGACTCTCTAGAGTCCAACCCCCTACATGTGGTGTAAGTATAACTTGTTTAGAATTTTTTAAAAAAGTCAACGAGCTATTTTTTTTATTATCATTAAAAATCGAATAAAAAGAGCTTGATTCGTATTCCAGTACATCCAATCCTGCACCTAATATTTTTCCTGATTTAATTGCTATTACGAGGTCTTCTGTATTTACCGCTTTACCTCTTGCTGTATTTATAAGCCAAAAAGGGTTTTGCATTTGATTTATAAATTTTTCATTAATCATACCTGATGTCTCCTTTGATTCAGGAATATGCAAGCTTAGAATTTCTGCATTTTCTTGAAGGACTTCTAAAGAAACTTGCTGGGCGAAGTCATCGCTCAAGTTGTGTTTTATGTCATAGAAAATAACTTTTAAATTATTAAATCCTTTAAGCTTTTTAGCAAAACTCTGGCCTGTATTTCCATAGCCAATTATACCAACTGTCCTACCTTCTAATTCACACCCTCGGTGTTCTTCTCTATTCCACACACCTTCTCTAATACTTTCATGTCCTAAACGGATTTTATTCATAAGGCATAAAAGCATGCCAAGAGCATGCTCTCCTACTGCATTTCTATTTCCCTCTGGAGCTGAAAGTAAATTAATATTTTTTTTTGTAGCATAGCGAACATCAATATTTTCAAGTCCAGAGCCAACTCTAGCAATAAATTTTAAGTTAGATGCTTTATCTATAAATTTTTTATTTATGGGGAACCGACTTCTAATTACCACTCCAAAATATTCCTTAAGTTTTGGAAGAAGTATTGATAAAGGAGTATCATAAGCCAATACATTTTTATAACCTAATGATTCTAAACCCTCTAAAAGTAAATGATGATTTTTGTCAATATGAAGAACTTTTGGACGACTCATTAAAAGCTTAAAACAATTTTAGCCACGTAAAAGAAAAGAAAGATTCCGAAAATATCATTAGCAGTGGTTATAAACGGTCCAGTAGCAATAGCTGGATCAATTCCTTGTTTATCTAAAATAATAGGAATAAAAGTTCCTACTAATGCAGATACTACAATAACTAGCATCATTGATCCAGCTATAGTTACACTAACAAGAAAAGATTGATTTACCAACTGGCCAAATATTAGAATCACCAAAGCCAAGGAAAGACCATTAATTAAGCTAAGTCCAATTTCTTTAAATAAACGGTTAAATAACGATCCTTTGAGAACATCATTGGCAATTCCTTGAACAATAATTGCAGAGGACTGAACTCCTACATTTCCTGCCATAGCAGCAATTAAGGGAGTATAGAAAAATAAATTACGTAGTCTGGGTTCTTCCATTATGGACTCAAAATCTTGTAGGATAAAAACACTACCTAGTCCGCCTAATAATCCTAAAAAAAGCCAAGGTAATCTCGCTTTTACCAAATCAAATATTTTATCATCAGCTTCTACATCCGCCGATATACCTGCAGCCAATTGATAATCTTTTTCTGCTTCTTCTTTAATAACATCAACAATATCATCGATAGTAATCCTCCCTAAAAGTTCTTTTTCATTGTTAATTACAGGAATTGCCTCTAAATCATATTTAGACATAATTTTAGCAACTTCCTCACTCTGTTGATTTACTGTGACATAATCAACTTTAGGTATGTAAATGTCCTTTACTATTGCACGAGAATTAGCAGTTATTAAATCTTTGAGTGATAGACGTCCCTTCAGGCGATTTTTTTCATCTACTACATAAATAGAGTGAACTCTTGTTACATTTTCTGCTTGAGCGCGCATTTCATTAAGGCACTTCAGGACACTCAAATCTTCTTGGACTTTAACCAATTCTTTTGCCATTAAACCTCCTGCTGTATTTTCATCGTATCGCAATAAATCACGTATATCACTGAGATGTTCATCATCATTGATTTGTGACATTACTTTTTCTTTTCTTTCTTCTGGAAGTTCAAGGATAATATCAGCAGCATCGTCAGTGTCAAGTTCTAGTACTTCATCTGCAATCTCCTTTGCTGAAAGTTGGTCTAATATTCCTTCACGAATATCTGGATCAACATCAGCTAATGCATCTGCTGTTTTTTCACTTCCTAGTAACTTTATTAGATAGGTAGCATGATTAATGGAAATTGATTCAATAATCTCAGCCAAATCGGCGTAATGAATTGACTTAAGTTTTCTTTTAAGACTTTTTTTATCCTCTTTTAATATGAGCTCTTTGATCTCATTAAGATAAAGAGAATCAATCTGAAATGTTGCCATGGCCAATCCTTTTTGTCAGTTGGATAAAGTCATTGCCAGAGAGTTTCTCTGGGCGTAAGTCAAAGATAGTATCTTCAGTTAACTTTTTAGGAATATTCATGATTTTTAAACCATTCCGAATAGTTTTTCGCCGTTGTTGAAAGCTTAGTTTAACAATTTTAAACAGAAGTTTTTCATCACAATCTAGGCCAAAATATTTTTTACGAACTAATCGAATTACAGCTGAATCGACATTTGGTGGTGGCTTAAAAACACCAGGAGATACTTTAAAAAGAAATTCAGTATCATAAAATAATTGAGTAAGAACGGATATAATCCCATATTTTTTTGATCCTGGAGGTTCACAAATACGTTGTGCTACCTCTTTTTGAAACATTCCTGAAAAAAATGGAATTTGTTCTCGATGCTCCAATATTTTAAAAACAATTTGAGTAGAAATATTGTAGGGAAAGTTTCCAATAACAGCAGATGAACTTTTACCTATTATTTCTTTTAAGTCAATTTTTAAAAAGTCACCTTCTATTATATTAACATCAAAATCGTTATATTTTTGTTTTAGATATTTTACTGATTCAGTATCGATTTCAATTAAACATAAGTCTGAGGTTTTAGATATTAGAAACTGTGTTAAAACTCCCATTCCAGGCCCGATTTCAACAACCTTTTTATAATTATTAAAGCCCAAAGTATCCGCAATTCGACGTGCAATTTTTAAATCGGTTAAAAAATGCTGGCCTAGCTTTTTTTTTGCACGAACAGGCTTCATGATTGAGCTTCTATTAGTTGAAGTTCGGTTTCAAAAAATAAAATGCTATTTCCAAATTTCTTTTCCACTTTTTTTTGGAAGTAGTTGGCATAATCTTTAAAAAAATCATTTAAAAGATTTTTGTTTTTACAATAGTATTGAACAGCATAACTTGCACCACCCTGATCCTGCTCACTAATAATTTTAAAAATTTTTGCCTTACTAAACTTTTTAGTTGCTAATATTTCCGACAAATGCTTTTGTTTCATCCATAGAAGCCATTCTTTTTCTATTTTAAATTCTACATGTGCCGTAACGTTATAAATTAACATCCTATTTGATTTGATCAAATCCAGTGTAAGACACTAAAGATTTAGGAATTTTTATTCCTTGGGGGGATTGACAATTTTCGAGAAGCCCAGCTATAACCCTCGGAAGAGCTAAAGAACTGCCATTTAAAGTATGAACACTTTGTTTTTTACCCTGTGCATCTTTAAATCTTAATTTTAAACGTTCAGCTTGAAAATTATTAAAAGTTGATACAGAGCTTATTTCCAACCATCGCTTCTGTGCAGTAGAATATATTTCAAAGTCGTATGTCAAAGCTGAGGTAAAACCTAAATCTCCGCCACAAAGTTTCAAAATACGGTATGGCATTTCTAATTCATTTAGAATTGATTTTATATGATCTACCATTTTTTCGAGTGCTTGCATAGCATTTTCTGGCTTCTCAATTCTAACAATCTCAACTTTATCAAATTGATGTAAACGGTTTAAACCTCGCACATGTGCACCATAACTTCCAGCTTCTCTTCTAAAGCATGGCGTATATCCAGTCAGTGCTATGGGTAGTTCAGAAACATCTAGTAAATTATTTCTATAAATATTAGTAATAGGTACTTCGGCAGTTGGAATTAGATATAAATTTTCATTTTGAACATGGTACATTTGTCCTTCTTTATCTGGTAGTTGACCTGTTCCAAAACCTGATTCTTCATTTACTAGCAAGGGTAACTGAACTTCTTTATAGCCTGCGGCAATATTCCTATCTAAAAAAAAATTAATTAGCCCCCTTTGAAGTTTAGCCCCTTTTCCTTTATAAACAGGAAATCCAGCTCCAGTTATTTTATTCCCTAAATCAAAATCAATTAAATCATATTTATTTGCTAATTCCCAATGTGGTAGGGCTCCGTTCTCTAATTTAGGAATAGCCCCTGAATTAAATACCTCCTCATTATCTTCTTCAGAACTCCCGTAAGGAACACTTTGATGTGGAATATTTGGGACTTGAGTTCTTAGATCAAATAAGAGAGAAGTAGTTTTTTGAAGTTGATCTTGAAGTTTTTTGGTCTTTACTTTATAAACCAGACTTTTTTCTTTTAAAACATTTGCTTCTTTAATTTCACCTGCCTTAAAAAGCTTACCAATCTCTTTTGCCATTTGGTTAGATTCAGCCAAGTGCTTATCTAATTCAGCCTGTTTAGTCCTTCTTTCTGAATCGAGATTAATGATTTGATTAATAATTTTGAGATTCTTAAATCCTCTTTTATTTAGTCCCTCAAGAACATCATCTTTATTTTCTCTTATGTATTGAAGTGCTAGCATGAAATTTGATTTATGTAAAAATAAAGTAATTTTAATTCTCGCTATGTTCTGCTAAGATTCTTTTGCAGTTTTCTTCATCTTTTTTAAGCTGACTTTTTAAACTTGGCAAAGAATCAAATTTCTTTTCTTTTCTAATTTTTTTTAAAAAACATACTTTTAAATTTTTACCATAAATATCTTTATCAAAGTCAAAAATATGTACTTCTATTGTTTGATTAAGCCCATTAATTGTTGGTCTATTTCCAATATTCATCATCCCTGAAAATTCGTTTTCACCTAAGTATATCTTAACCAAATACACTCCTTTGGTAGGGATTAATTTATATGTCTCCTTAATCTCAATATTAGCTGTTGGATATTTTATAGTTCTTCCTACTCCATTTCCTTTAATTACTTTTCCGTTTAGTTCATATGGACGTCCTAGAAATTGGTTTACTTTTTTAAAATCACTTATCTTAATTGCATCTCGAATTTTTGTAGAACTGACTGTTATTGATGAGATATCTTGTGCTGGGATGACGTTTACTTCAAAATTGTAAGATTGTCCATATCTTATCAGGTCTTCTACTGATGCTTCCCGATTTTTTCCAAAACGATGATCATATCCAATCATTAATGCCGAAATTCTGAGTTCATTAACTAGAACATCTCTTGTGAATTCGATTGCGGTCAGTTTTGAAAATTCTTTTGAAAAAGGTTGAATTATAAGGTTATCAATTCCCAATTCAGACAAAAGATTTTGTTTCTCTTCGAGAGTATCAATTAGTTTAAGATTTGATTCTTTTTGTAATACCATTCTGGGATGTGGAAAAAAAGTAAGAATATTGGCCTGTAAGCTCTTTTGCTTTGCTTTAGTGACAAGTGAGGTAATAATTTTTTGGTGTCCCAAATGAACACCATCAAAAGTTCCTATGGTTAGAATTGACTTAGAATTAGCTTTATAATTTTCGATTCCATTAACAACATTCATTTGAAAAAAGTCACTTTAAATTTACATTACAAAAGTACTGTAATATCACATACAGAAGAATTAGTTTGTTTATTTTTAACCTAGCTTATGTTGGTTAGATTGAGACAAAAAAATATTATTGGCTTAAGACTCACACTAACTTTAGGACTTGCATTGTATTTTCTTTCATTGCAAGTTCTCTTAGGGCAAGATAATTGGATTCAAGTCTCAAGTCCAAATAAAATATTTAGTTCTCTAGATGTTTTTGGAGAAACATACTATAAAATGCCATCACAATTTTTAAGCCCCAATAGTAATTTTAGAAAAAGCTCACAAAAGGAGATTAGTTTGCCAAATGAAAAAGGAGAAGAAGAAATATTCATATTAACATCGGCACCCTTACTTTCCAAAGATTTGTCAGCTAAATATCCTGAAATTAAGACTTTCAAAGGGGTAAGTAAAAGCCGTCCAAATGTTCAGATTCGTTTGAGTACAAAGCTTGATGGAATTAATGCATGGATAAAAATTAATGATGATAATGATTTTTTTATACAACCAGTAAGAGGTGAAAAAAAGTTACATTTCACTTATACCAAAAATAAAAATGATTCTAGTAATGGTTTTTTTTGTAAAACCAAAGCTGAAAATAATTATCTAAAATTTGCCAAAAACTCATCAGAAAAAATAATTTTAAATGATCAAATAAGAACTTTTAGAATTGCGATATCAAGTACAGGTGAGTATACATCTTATTGGGGTGACGATGATGATAGCAATGGTTCGAATCAAGAGGATGCATTAGCAGCTGTAGTTAGTACATTAAATCGTGTTAATGCAATTTTTGAACAAGATCTCAATATTCGCCTAGAACTTATTTCAGACATTTCTTTACTATATGAAGATAAAAATACTGATCCTTTTAATGGGAATTTTGCATCTGAACTTCAAACTACTTTGGATACAGAAATTGGAGATGCAGGCTATGATTTAGGGCATCTTTTTGATTTTGGTGAACCTAACGGAGATGCTGGATGTGTCGGATGTGTTTGTGTTTCAAATAAAAAGGGACAAGGTTTTTCAACTCACCCTTTTATAGACATATATGGAGGAACATATCGTAATGACTATTTTGATTTAGATTATGTAGGTCATGAAATCGGTCATCAATTTGGAGCTTATCATACTTATTCTTATGATTATGAGCCATATGGATATAGCTCTGAACCAGGAAGCGGATCGACTATTATGGCTTATGCAGGGATAACGGGAGAAGATGACCTGCAACAACATGGAGACCCTTATTTTCATTATCATAGTATAAAAAATATTTTAAATTATGTTGAATCTATTTCTTGTGGAAGTTTTACATCAATTGAAACACAAGCTTTTGATATTGATGCTGGGCCTGACTATAATATTCCTCTTGGTACTGCTTATGAATTAAATTTTAAACCTATAGAAGATGAAGGGGCTTATACCTATTCCTGGGAACAACTTGATAGCGCTGAAATTACATCAGATAATTTTGGGCCTTATAATTTAACTGGTGCAATGGCACGTTCAATTCTTCCATCTAAAATTTCTAATCGATTAATACCAAATATAGACCGTATTTTATCTAATAATTTAACCCAGGAAAACCCAAGCATAAATTCAGCTTGGGAAACAGTCCCTTTGGTTGAAAGAACTATGAATTGGGGATTAACCGTTAGAAGAAAAATAAATTCATTTAATCAAGTAGCTCAAGATAAAATTAAAATTTCTGCTTTAGCTAGTTCAGGCCCCTTTGTTATTAATTCTCAAAATGAATTAGGTTATTCGATTAAGGGTGGTGCAGTTGAAATTATTGAATGGGAAGTAGCTAACACTGATTTAAGTCCAATTGGGGAAAGCCAAGTTGTTATTTTTTTGTCTATTGATGGTGGAAAAACTTTTCCAATCACACTGGCTGATGGGGTTTCAAATAATGGACTTGCAAAAGTAATTATTCCAAATAATTTAGATACATCAGGAGCACGAATTAAAGTTAAGGCAAAAAATGGTATCTTTTTTGCATTAAACCGAGAAAATTTTAGCATTGAATCTCGTGACTTAGTATTAAATTTTGACTCTTATTTTCAGGAAAACTGTGATTCTAATTCGCTACGCTATAACTTCAATATAATTAGAAAAGAAAATTTCGATGGTCCTTTTAGTTTACAGATGAAATCATTGCCTTCTTCATTGAATGCTAAATTTTCTAAAGAGGTATTTTTGGTGTCTGATACTACAGGTTTTATTGATCTTGAAGGACTTTCAGGTTTGGATCCAGGCAATTATGAATTTGATTTAGAGGTATTAAATGAAAGTATTTCTGAATCATTTAATTTTGAGTTAAAACAAAGAAATGATTTTTTCTTACAGGATATCCTTGAATCGCCACTAGATGGCTCTCAAGATATAAGCTTAAATCCAATACTAGAATGGGAATCCAATATTAATATTGATACTTTTCGAATTCAAGTTTCAAAAGACTTGAACTTTAACAACCTTTTATTAGATAAGGTTTCATCGTCTTCAAAAATTCAACTTAATAAACTCGAGAGTGAGACTAAATATTTTTGGAGAATTCAACAAATTAATAGCTGCGGGACTTCAGATTTTTCGGATGCATTTTCTTTTCAAACTAATATAATTTCTTGTGTAAATTTAAATGCAACCAATTTGCCTAAAGATTTGCTTGATGCTAACGAAAATGGAGATGGAACTACTTTTTCGTCAATAAATGTAAATTATGATGCAACAATATTGGATATTGATGTTTTGGTTGATTTAACTCATAGTTGGGTAAATGATCTCTCACTTTATTTGGAGACACCCACCGGAAATAGATTTCTTTTAAGCGGTTCTTTGGGAGGAGAAAATGATAATTATACTCAAACTTTATTTGATCAAGAGTCTAGTGTTAATATTGATGAAGGAGCTGCGCCATTTTCAGGAAGATTTGTACCGGTTCAAAACATAAGTTTTATTTATGGCACATCTTCTAAAGGGATTTGGAAATTAATTGTTGTAGATCAAGAAAAGCAGGATAGTGGCCAACTTATAGAATTTGAACTAAGATTCTGTCTTGAAGGATTACTAGACATAAACAGCGATAATGACTCGCTGACTGATGAAGAAGATAACTGTCCAGAGATTACAAATGAGGACCAATCAGACATTGACAATAATAACATAGGAGACTTATGTGATATCTTTTCAGCTCAAAATATAAGCATAACTAAAAAAGATGCAACTTGTCCAAATAGTGAAAATGGATCTTTAACGTTTGATGCACGAGCAGATTACCTATATAAAGGTTATATTAATGGTTCGAATGGATTTCAGAAAGATTTTAGCTTCACTAAAACAGGATATGTATTAACTAGCTTATCACCAGGAATCTATGACATATGTATATTTTCAGATCGATTTATTGATTTTGAATATTGTTATCAAGCGCAGATTACTGCCCCAGACGATTTAAATGTACAAGCATCCTATAATGCATCACTCAAAATCTTAAATTTAGATATGTATGGGGGTGAGAGATATAAAGTTTATTTAAATGATAAATCATTTGATCTGGTGCAAAAAAGTTCAATTCAATTACCATTGACAAAAAATGTAAATAGAGTTGTTGTAGAAACAAATAAAATTTGTCAAGGAACTTTTGAAAGATGGATAAACCTTGACAATCAGGCTAAAACTTTTCCAAACCCTGTGATTGAAAATGTAAATATTATATTACCTCAAGCCGTTACAGTTGATCTTTATCTTTTTTCTGGTTCCGGAGAAGTTTTTTGGACTAAAAAAGGAGTAGTTGAGAATAACAAATCGATTATTATACCCATGAGTAATTTACCAACAGGGTGGTATGTTTTACAAATTGATTATGGAAGTCATAGTGAAAATTTAAAAATACTTAAAGAATGAAAAAGTTAGTAGCCCTTTTTTTTATATTCTTGTTGAGCTGTGGACCAGATCCAATACCAGATCCTCAAGCTGTTTTTTTGTTAGCTCCGAAAAATTTTAATAATTGTACTTCAGCCTCTCGAATAAATAATATTGAACGTGAAGTTACTTTTAGATGGACAGCAGCTCTATTTGCAGAAAGTTATGAATTGATTGTTCAAAATACAATAACTCAAGAAATATTTATATCAAGTACTGCATTGTTAAACACGTCATTAATTTTACCTGGGGCATCAACTTATCAATGGTTTGTTAGATCTAAATCAAGCCTAACACCTGTCACAGTTGATAGTTCCTCCTGGCAGTTTTATTTAGAGGGAGACCCAAAATCAAGTCATGTCCCATTTCCCGCAGTAATAATAGAACCTCAAGATAGGGCAACTGTAGAGCTAAGTAATTCTAATAGTTATCTTTTTATTTGGGAAGGAAATGATTTAGATAATGATATTATTTCGTATGATATATACTTGGGGAGAGATCCAAAAGAACTTCTATTAAAAGAAGAAAAAATAAAATCATCACAATATAGTATAGTATTGGAACCAGATAGTGAATATTTTTGGCAGATTATAACTTTTGATGAAAATCAAAATCAATCCAAGTCCTCAATTTTTAGTTTTCAAACCAACTAAAATTTATTTTCCATTAAACTTATTCATTGTATTATTAAGTCCCTCTAATCCAAAGGCAATAACAATTTCAGTACAAATTTCTATTCTTTTTGTTATGTCTTTTTCTTCATTTTTATTCCATTTATCTAATACAAACTTTACCTGATCAAATGGTTTATTTTGTTGACCAATGCCAAATCTTAGTCTGGCATAATTTGGTGTATTCAACTCAGATTCAATATCCTTTAACCCATTATGTCCAGCAGCACTACCTTTACCTCTGAGTCGTAAAGTTCCGAATGGCAAGTGCAAATCGTCAGTAATAATTAAAATATTTTCTATATTAATTTTTTCTTTAAGAGCCCAGTATTTAACTGATTTTCCACTTCGATTCATAAAAGTAGTAGGCTTAATCATGACAAATTTTTTACCTTTCTTTTTGAATGAAGAATAGCTTGCAAGTTTTTTAACTTCCCAAAGAGCTTTGTTTTTTTTAACTAAATGATCAAGAATTTTAAAACCAATATTGTGGCGTGTATTAGAGTATTCTAAACCAATATTTCCTAAACCAACAATTAAAAATTTCTTCATATCTGATGAAGGCGGTTTCTTTTTAAATATTCTCTTTAACAATTGCATCCTCTAAAATAAAAAAAGCATGCCGTTGATTAACCACATGCTTTGAAATTTATTTTCAGAACAAAGATTTATTCCTTCTTGGAAGCTTCATCTTTTTGGGCAGCATCATCTTTTTTAGCAGTACCTTCAGCACCTTCAGCAGAACCTTCAGCAGAACCTTCAGCTCCCTCAAGTTCTTCTGAAACTTCCTCTTCAACGATAGAGGCTCTAGATGTCCTCACTTGGCAAACCACTGTATTGTCTGGATGGAGAATTGAGTAGGAGTCATTTTGTAGGGATTCAGTATAAATCTTATTTCCTAATTCTAATTTAGAAATATCAATAATTATAAAGTCAGGTAAATTAGCTGGAAGCGCTTTAACACGAAGCTTTCTTTTGTTACGTGATAGAACTCCACCACTGATTATAACTCCCGGAGCAGAACCCTCAAGCTTAACCGGAATATTCATCGAAATTTCTTTATCATCAAACAATTGATAGAAATCAGCATGTAAAATTTTATCAGTTAAAGGGTGAAATTGAATATCTTGGAGAATAGCGTTAATTTTGCCTTCATCCCCAAGAATAATTTCCACCGTGTGTGCGTTTGGAGTATAAACAAGTTTACTGAAATCAAGTTCCGGTGCTGAAAAATGAAGAGGTTTACCTCCTCCATACAATACACAGGGAACTCTGCCAGCATTACGTAACGCTTTGGTAGCAACCTTGCCTACGCTTTCTCTTTTAGATCCTTTAATGGTTATAGATTTCATTAGATTTTAATTATTTACATTATAAATTTTGAACTTATTGACTTATTTGAATGCACATTATGCATTACTTCGGCAAATAATGGGGCGCAAGATAATACTTTTACTTTATTGTGGCTAATTCTAGAAGGAATAGAATCCGTAACAATCAATTCTTTCAAATTAGAGTTTTCAATTTTATCATATGCATCACCAGAAAGTAGTGCGTGGGTACAGATAGCCCGAACTGATATAGCTCCCCGCTCTTTCATTAAATCAGCAGCTTTAGTGAGGGTTCCAGCAGTATCAACCATATCGTCAACAAGAATTACATTTTTACCCTTAACATCACCGATTAATTCCATATGAGAAATAATATTTGCTTTTTCTCTTTGTTTATAGCAAATAACAACATCACTAGTTAAAAACTTCGAATAAGCATAGGCTCTTTTTGATCCACCCATATCAGGAGATGCTATAGTTAAATTTGAAAGTTTTAAAGATTCAATGTATGGTAAGAAAATTGTTGAAGCAAAAAGATGGTCAACTGGCTTTTCAAAAAATCCTTGAATCTGATCAGCATGAAGATCCATAGTTATAATTCTTGTAGCTCCAGCTGTTTCTATAAGTTTTGCAATTAATTTTGCTCCTATCGGAACTCTAGGTTTGTCTTTTCGATCTTGACGAGCCCATCCAAAATAAGGAATTACAGCAGTAATATGCCTTGCAGAAGCTCTTTTTGCAGCATCAAGCATTAAGAGCATTTCCATTAAGTTTTCAGAAGAAGGTTGGGTTGAGCCAATAATGAAAATACGGGCTCCACGAACAGATTCTTCAAAAGATGGTTGAAATTCACCATCACTATATTTTGAGAAGTTTACTTTCCCAATAGTGGCACCAAATTTTTCAGCAATTATATTGGCAAGTTCTGTACTTTGGGTACAAGAAAAAATTTTAGCAGAAGTTTCCATTTGAATAATTATGTCACAAATTTAGAAATAAATTTCTCTAGGAATGCTCTAAATATTAAAACCTTGAAAGAAATAATTTGCTATTTTTGATTCCTTGTAAAAAATCTTTGCCTCGGTGGCGGAATTGGTAGACGCGCTGGATTCAAAATCCAGTTCTCTTGAGAGTGTGGGTTCGATTCCCACCCGAGGTACTTTAAATATTGTAAGATATTGTCTTACAGAATTATGCGAACTATTTTTTGGTAATAGCAACAATTTAATTAAGTAATCAAGAAGTATCTTTTCTATTTATTCTAGATTTTATTTCTTTAATTATTGATTCAGCATCAGTTTTATTCATTGAGAAGATTGAAAAATAATTTACCTTGATATAAGCCTTAAAAAGGGTTGCGTTTTTTGACTTTTTTAATTTCTCCGAAAACTTTTTTAATTCATCATTTGTTAATGAATTATGGATGTAACCAATTATTAAATGCTCAAACTTATCATCGAGATTATCCTTCATGGGTTATGAATATTTTTTAACGAGTAATTGTGCGTACATACCTAATAAATCCTTTTCCATCTTTCTGACTGGATAAATTTTGTGATGTTAGTTTAAACTGCACATCATCCGTGAAATATTCTTGATCTTCAACCGCTGTTTCAAATCTTATACTGTAACCTGAATTTATTTTTTCATCACTAATTTTTATAATACTAACAGTTCGCTCACCCCCACTAATAGTTGCTCCAGAAATTCCATCAATATTAGGTCTCTTTTTGCCATAAAATTTCCACCATTCATAAATTTCACTAAACCATTCTTTATCTTTTCCATGTACATAAAGAGTCTTTTCGTAGTCTCCTTTAGGATTTATTAAGGAAACAACAACATAGGCACCTTCTCCATTATAATTAATCATTTGGATCAAGCATTTTAAATCGATATTTTCTGGATTTTTATTAAAAGATGTTAGGGCAAAAAATAATATTGTAAATAGAAAAGAGTAACGAATTTTTAATTTCATAACTTTCATTTTAGATATTCTATATTTTTATTCTTTAAAAGTTCATTTTCTTGTGCCAGAGTAAATGCTGTTTCATCGAACTCTGTCTTTATATTTTTATCGGCACCTTCATTCAATAAATATTTAATAATAGACTCATCTTTGGCCATCATTGAAGCTAAATGAAGGA
>CABYBK010000011.1:0-5000 GCA_902517245.1 uncultured Bacteroidota bacterium
ACCTCATCATTTTTCATTACTATTTGGATATGGAGCTAGTGCCATCAACCCTTATCTTGTTAATGAAATAATTACTTATCAATCAAAAAAAGCTATCATTACAGAAAGTCCAGAAAAAGCGATATCTAATTATAATAAAGCCATAGCTAAAGGAATAATTAAAGTGATGAATAAAATTGGTATCTCAACTCTACATTCCTATAGAGGAGCTCAAATCAACGAGGCACTGGGTCTTTCTAAAAAACTTATAGATAAGTTTTTCTGCAATACGCCTACTCGTATAGAAGGTATAGGTTTGTATGAGATTGAAAAAGAAATTAACAAAAGACATAGCAAAGCATATATCCATGAATCAAAGTTAGGGTTACCTCTAGAAATTGGTGGTGATTATCGTTGGAGAAGAGATGGGGAAGCTCATGTTGTTAATCCCTCTACTATAGCCACATTACAGCAGGCTGTTCGGCAAAATAAACCCGAGAGTTATAATGCATTTTCGAAAATGATTAATGATCAAAATGAGAAGCTGATGACCCTTAGAGGTTTATTTGAATTTTCAAGCTTCGATCCGATACCAATAGATCAGGTGGAACCATGGACTAAAATTGTCAAGCGTTTCAAAACAGGTGCTATGTCATTAGGTTCAATTAGTCAAGAGGCTCATGAGAATCTTGCAATTGCGATGAATAGAATTGGTGGAAAAAGTAATTCTGGAGAAGGAGGTGAGGACCCAAAACGATTTAAACCTGATATAAATGGTGATTTTAAAAACTCGGCCATTAAACAGGTTGCTTCAGGAAGATTTGGTGTTTCAAGTCATTATTTAAGCACTGCAGAAGAAATTCAAATAAAAATGGCTCAAGGTGCAAAGCCTGGTGAAGGAGGACAGTTACCTGGCCCAAAAGTTAATCCTTACATAGCTTCAGTCAGAAATTCTACTCCCTATGTTGGTTTGATTTCACCTCCACCCCATCACGATATCTATTCAATTGAAGATTTGTCTCAATTAATCTACGATTTAAAAAATGCAAACCGTAATGCTCGAATAAATGTTAAACTTGTATCGGAAGTTGGAGTTGGAACCATTGCAGCTGGAGTAGCCAAAGCAAAAGCAGATGTAATCCTAATCTCTGGATATGACGGAGGAACCGGAGCCTCACCATTAACATCTCTAAAACATGCAGGGCTACCATGGGAACTTGGTATAGCAGAAGCGCAGCAAACATTAGTAATGAATAATTTAAGAAGTCGTATTGTACTTGAGTGTGATGGCCAAATGAAGACAGGTCGTGATGTGGCCATTGCGTGTTTGTTGGGTGCAGAAGAATTTGGTTTTTCCACTGCACCACTAATTGCATCAGGTTGCATAATGATGAGAGCATGTCATCTTAACACTTGTCCAGTAGGAATTGCTACTCAAGATCCTGAGTTGCGTAAAAACTTTAAGGGTAAACCCGAACATGTAATAAATTATATGCACTTTATCGCAGAAGAGTTAAGACAAATCATGTCAGATTTAGGTTTTAGAACAGTAGACGAAATGGTTGGTCAATCTCAAAAACTTAACATGAAAAAAGCTATAAATCATTTCAAGGCTCAAGGAGTAGATTTATCAAATATCCTGTACAAACCTCCCGTGCCATCCCAATTTAAGGAACGTAATACTGAAAGCCAAGACCACAACCTAGAAAATGTTCTAGATATCCAAATTTTAAAAGAAGCTAAACCTGCTATAAATAAAAAGAAAAAGCAAGAACTTAAATTTCACATAAAGAATACAGATCGTACAATAGGTGCAATCTTAAGTTATGAGATTTCAAAAATCTATGGATCTGAAGGATTACCAAAAGACACCCTTAGGTTAAGTTTCACGGGTACGGCTGGTCAGAGTTTTGGTGCATTTTCAACTAATGGACTACTAATGAAGATTGAGGGTACTGTAAATGACTATTTTGGAAAAGGCCTCTCGGGTGCAACTCTAGTCGCTAAGGTTCCAGAAAAATCAACATTTATACCTCATGAAAATATTATTGTAGGAAACGTTGCATTATACGGGGCGACTAATGGAGAAGCTTACATAAATGGAATTGCAGGAGAACGCTTTTGTGTTAGAAACTCTGGTGCTAAGGCTGTGGTAGAAGGGATAGGAGATCACGGATGTGAGTATATGACGGGAGGAATAACAGTCGTTCTTGGTGATATTGGAAGAAATTTTGCTGCTGGTATGAGTGGTGGAATTGCCTACTTATATAGTAATGACGGAAAGTTTGACGAGAAAAAATTTAATCTTGAAATGGTTGAACTAGAAAATCTTCAGGCTAAAGACCTGAAAACAGTAAAAGAATTAATTCAGAATCATGTTGAACATACAAAGAGTCCAAAAGGAACTGATATATTGAAAGACTGGAAAAAGTTATGCAAAAACTTTATCAAAGTGATGCCAACAGATTACAAACGTGCTCTGGAAATGATGGCAAAAAAAGAAATCGAAAAATCTGTTTAAATCATGGGAAAAATAAAAGGTTTTATGGAATATGATAGGCTCTCAGAGTCAGTTATTGAACCTAAAAAAAGAATAGAAAATTACAACGAGTTTACTATAAAACCCAAAACTAAGAAGCTACAAGAGCAAGGAGCTCGATGTATGGATTGTGGAGTTCCATTTTGTCATAGCGGTTGTCCACTTGGAAACTTAATTCCAGATTTTAATGATGCGGTTTATACTAATGACTGGAGCAGAGCCTTGAATATTCTACACAGTACAAATAATTTCCCCGAATTCACAGGTAGATTGTGTCCAGCTCCTTGTGAAGAAGCCTGTGTCTTGGGAATTGTTAACCCTCCTGTTTCTATTGAATTAATCGAAAAATATATAGTAGAACGTGGTTTTTCTGAAGGTTGGATCAAACCTGAGCCACCTAAAAATAGAACTGGTAAAACAGTAGCTATCATTGGTTCAGGACCTGCAGGTTTATCTGCCGCACAGCAGCTTAATCGAGCTGGACATAATATAACTGTTTTTGAACGAGATAATAAGATTGGAGGTTTACTACGATATGGTATTCCAGATTTTAAAATGGAAAAAAATATTATTGATAGAAGACTTGAAATTTTAGAAGCCGAAGGAATTATATTTAAATGTAATATTGAAATTGGAAAAGAAATTGAAGCTAGCCAATTAGAAAAAGATTTTGATGCTGTAATCATAGCAACCGGTGCAACGATTAAAAGGGAAATGCCAATACCTGGAGCTGACTTAGAAGGTGTTGTTCAAGCTATGGATTTTCTTCCGCATAACAACAAAGCTGTTGATGGTCAACACAAACGAGAAAAAAAATATCTAGCTACAGATAAAAATGTAATTGTCATCGGTGGGGGAGATACTGGCTCAGACTGTATTGGAACATCAAATAGACAAGGTGCAAAAAGTGTGACAAACTTTGAAATCATGCCAAAACCTTCAGATTCAAGAACTGAAGAGAATCCTTGGCCGTATTGGCCTTTCAAACTTAAAACTTCTTCCTCTCATGAAGAGGGGAGCCATAGAGAATGGAGCATCTTAACCAAGGAGTTTATCGGAGATGAAAATGGTCATGTAAAAGCTCTAAAGACTGTTGAAGTAAAGTGGAAAAGAGTACCAGGTGAACGTCCACAACTGATTGAGAATAAAGGTTCTGAAAAAGAATGGCCATGTGATTTAGTTCTTTTAGCTCTTGGATTTACAGGGCCTGAAAAATCACTGCCAGAGCAACTGGGATTATCCTTTGACGAAAGAGGTAATGTAAAAGGAGAAAATAATTATCAAACAGTTAAGCCAAACATATTTACAGCCGGCGATTGTCGTAGAGGCCAATCACTAATAGTTTGGGCAATTTCTGAAGGACGTGAAGTTTCACATCAAGTTGATACCTACCTTATGGGTAATTCAATACTGCCACAAAAAAATACTTCTGGAGACCTTGTGGCTTTTTAAAAATATTTTCTTTTTGGATTAACAAAAGCTCTCATATTATGAGGGCTTTTATTTTTTAAAACTAAATCCAATGAAGCACCGTAAAATTCTCCTTGAAGAAAACGAAATTCCAGATAAGTGGTATAATATTATCGCAGATATGCCAAATAAACCGTTACCTCCATTAGATCCTGGAACTCTTGAACCAGTTGGCCCAGAAGCATTAGCACCATTATTCCCAATGGAACTAATAAAACAAGAAGTAACACCAGAAAAATGGGTTGATATTCCAGACGAAGTCCGTGATATTTATTCGATTTGGAGACCTACACCACTTTATCGTGCTTATGGATTAGAAAAGACTTTGGATACTCCAGCAAAAATTTATTAGAAATATGAAGGTGTTAGTCCTACAGGTTCTCACAAACCAAATACCGCAGTTCCACAGGCATATTATAGTAAAAAAGAAGGAACCAAAACAATAACTACAGAAACTGGAGCAGGCCAATGGGGTAGTGCTCTAGCTTTTGCTTGTAACCATTTTGACATTAAATGTGAGGTATATATGGTAAAATTATCCTATGAGCATAAGCCTTACCGGAAAACAATGATGAATACATGGGGTGCTAAAGTGTTTCCATCTCCTTCTAACGCAACAGAAATTGGAAAAAAGATTTTATCTGAGAACCCAAACACAACAGGTTCACTTGGAATTGCTATCTCTGAGGCTATAGAACGAGCGGCAAGTAATGAGAACACTAAGTATGCTTTAGGAAGTGTTTTAAATCATGTAAAATTACACCAAACAATCGTTGGTCAAGAAGCCCTTAAACAAATGGAAAAAGCCGGTGACCTTCCCGATATAGTAATTGCTCCTTTTGGAGGTGGCTCAAACTTTGCAGGGCTTTCATTTCCTTTTTTAAGACTTAATTTTGAAAAAGGAAATAAGATTCGATGTATTGCAAGTGAACCTTCTTCTTGTCCAAAACTTACCCGTGGTGAATTTCGTTATGATTTTGGTGATACAGGAGGAATGACTCCTCTTCTACCA
>CABYBK010000011.1:10000-38900 GCA_902517245.1 uncultured Bacteroidota bacterium
CGCAGTCGAGTTGCAGACTGCGATCCGAACTGAGACCGGTTTTGTAGATTCGCTCCTACTCGCGTAGTGGCTGCTCTCTGTACCGGCCATTGTAGCACGTGTGTAGCCCAGGACGTAAGGGCCGTGATGATTTGACGTCATCCCCACCTTCCTCGCGGTTTGCACCGGCAGTCTCGCTAGAGTGCCCAACTTAACTTGCTGGCAACTAACGACAGGGGTTGCGCTCGTTATAGGACTTAACCTGACACCTCACGGCACGAGCTGACGACAACCATGCAGCACCTTGTAAGTAGTCCGAAGAAAAGACCATCTCTGGTCTATGCAACTTACATTTAAGCCCTGGTAAGGTTCCTCGCGTATCATCGAATTAAACCACATGCTCCACCGCTTGTGCGGGCCCCCGTCAATTCCTTTGAGTTTCACTCTTGCGAGCGTACTCCCCAGGTGGGATACTTATCACTTTCGCTTAGCCACTCAACCAACCAATGTTGGTCGAACAGCTAGTATCCATCGTTTACGGCGTGGACTACCAGGGTATCTAATCCTGTTCGCTACCCACGCTTTCGTCCCTCAGCGTCAGTATATTGTTAGTAATCTGCTTTCGCAATCGGTATTCTGTGTAATATCTATGCATTTCACCGCTACACTACACATTCTAACTACTTCACAATAACTCAAGTATGGCAGTATCAAAGGCAATGCTACAGTTGAGCTGCAGGATTTCACCTCTGACTTACCAGACCGCCTACGGACCCTTTAAACCCAATGATTCCGGATAACGCTTGGATCCTCCGTATTACCGCGGCTGCTGGCACGGAGTTAGCCGATCCTTATTCGTACAGTACCGTCAAATACCTACACGTAGGTATAATTCTTCCTGTATAAAAGCAGTTTACAACCCGTAGGGCTGTCTTCCTGCACGCGGCATGGCTGGATCAGAGTTGCCTCCATTGTCCAATATTCCTCACTGCTGCCTCCCGTAGGAGTCTGGTCCGTGTCTCAGTACCAGTGTGGGGGATCTCCCTCTCAGGACCCCTACCTATCGAAGTCTTGGTAAGCCATTACCTTACCAACTAACTAATAGGACGCATGCCCATCTTCTACCACCGGAGTTTTCTTCATTGACTGATGCCAGTTAATGATCGTATAGAGTATTAATCCAAATTTCTCTGGGCTATCCTCTTGTAGAAGGTAGGTTGCATACGCGTTACGCACCCGTGCGCCGGTCGTCAGCGAATTGCAAGCAATCCCTGTTACCCCTCGACTTGCATGTGTTAAGCCTGCCGCTAGCGTTCATCCTGAGCCAGGATCAAACTCTTCGTTGTTGTTTCTTTATTAATTTCCACAACAAACTAAAATTGACTTGGTCAAAATGGTTCTATTCACTTGTATCTTTCGATACGCGCTGTCATTCTTATTTAAATTTTTTCAATGAACGTTCACTTTTAAATTAACCAAAATTTTTATTGTATTTTGGACATTTAAGCGGATGCAAATATAAAACCCTTTTTACATCCTACAAGAGGTTTTCTAGTTTTATTTTTAAAAAAAACCAAAACAAATGCTAACTATTGAATATCAACCCCTTACACTATTCAAAAAAACTCCATATTAAACCAAAACGAATAGAGAAATCTCTATATGGAACAAAAGGGGCGGAATAATAATCGTATTGCGTGTCTATATTTATTAAATGCTCAATTGGAGAAGAAATATTTTCTAGTTTTAGATAAATTCGAGAACTTTTTATTTTTGAATTAAAGAAAAAGTCAACTCTCGGATATTCCCCAATTTTAGTATTATTCTGAGTTACAAACTCTGCTAAAATTGGATTATATTGGTCTGCATAGTAATCCGTAAAAAAAACAAACGTAAATCCTGATTGGAAGAAAAGGGCTTTATTAAAAATTGAAGAAGTCAACATTATTGTACTTCGAATTAGCCACTCAGGGACGTTTAAAGCCAATGGACCACCTAGAATTTCTTCCGTTTCCTCTTCCTGATTGACTTTTTGATATTGAATATTATTAACCCACGAAAAATTCCCAAAATCAATTCTGTTGTCTAACCTAACTTTGATATAATCGATTTTTTTATCACTCTGAAGTACTTCTACCCTAAATCTCTCGTTTAAATCTACAAGACGAGTTGTGTTGTTAAAAAATGTGTAATTATTGATTGAAGTCCATGCTCCTTTGATAGTGCCCCATTTTGGATGAGTCAAGAAAATAGATTGAGTTTTAAAATTTTGATTATCTAAATAATCATTCTCCCAATTATATTCCTTGAAATCACTCTGAGTCAAATAAAAGTTAAAGTTCAAGGGCTGAGATCTAATATTATATGAGGCTCCTAAACTAAAGTCTTTTATTAAATATCTTGATAGATTAATATCAAGGGCTTCAGTAGCATATTTATTTTTTAGTGATCGATATACCTGAAATTTTGTATTTATTCCATAAATTTTTTTTTCCCATTTAAGTTTTACCGATAGTTGACTTGCTTTTATCTTACTTGACAAAATAGTATCTTTCTGATATTCATTAAAACCTAAAGAATAATCCCAATTATGATAGTATAAATTAGCATTAAACCTCCCTAAAATTTTATCTTTGTAACTAAGAAACAAATTATTTTCTAGAGTATTAAATATTGTAGTATCATCAATACTGCTAGTTTCATAGGTTTCATAAAAATATGAACCGGGACGACTTTGAGTGTATTGATAGGTTTTATTTTCTAAACTAGCTCTGTAACCCAAAGCCATTTTATAAACTGTAGTATCCTTTGCTACAGGAAACATTTGATAACGATGCTCCATAAAATATCGTTTCCCACTTAGAACATTATCAGCTTTTAGATGAGTTTCTAAACGATTACGGTCAAGGAAACCATCATAAAAAACAATCTGTTCGTTACCATTTTCATCTAAGATAGGATTCCCTGATTCGTCAGCATTTATGTAGTTCGGAGCATTTTTAAAAAAATAGTCAGACTCATTTGTTAATCCTCCATTGGCTTGATTTTCTATAGATTGAGTAGTTTGATGTAGACGCAAACGGTATCTATGATTGTAAGTTTGATACTGAGAGCTTAAACGAAATTGTCTTGCTCTACTTAATGAGGATAAATATTTTCCCAAAGATCTAAAACCCTTAAATGAAACAGCAATATTAAATTTAGGTGAGGTATTAATTGCAAGAGTTGCATCTAGGTTTTGCCCTTGTTGAAAGGTGGATTTAAAAAAAAGCTCGGTGTAAGGAGAAGGAACTTCATAATATGCAATATCCTCCTTTTCAAAATAACCAAAATGCTTGACACGAGCGCCCATTTGTGGAGCAAGTGGTTGACTATGAAAATCGTAACCCATCTTATTGAAACCCTCGCCCATGTTAGGAAAGGTTAGATACTCAAAATAATCTTTTCTCAAAAAATTAAAAGTGTATTCACCTTCAATTGATAGGGAAGTATCAACATCTTTTTCACTACCATCCATGAACATAATTTTATAGTCATTTATACCAACCATATCCATGGGTTTAACAAAAGGAATAAATCTTTTCTTTTTTGATATTTTTTTTGTTGGATTTTGACTTTTTTGAGTTGAATCTTGTTTTTTAATTTCATCTAGAAAAATCTTTTCTTTTGAAACTATGGTGTCATTTGAAGTATTGTTTGTTTCTATAACTATTGAAATCGAATCTGGTACAGAAGCTTCTTTTTGTTGACTCCAAATGGGTTGTGTAAGGAGAAAAAGAGAAACAAAAAGAGGTGTACGCATGCTAAACATGATTTGTTTGCGAAGTTATAATAAATGTGAGTAACTTGTGATAGACGATAAAATATAAAATTTGATTTACATTAATGCTTGATGTTCAATTAACTTCACTTCTTGAAGCAGGAACGGACGAAGCTGGGAGAGGTTGTATTGCAGGACCAGTAGCTGCAGCTGCTGTAATTCTCCCTTTAAAATTGAAAATTCCTTTACTAAATGATTCAAAAAAACTAACCGAAAAACAACGCTATCATTTAAGACCCATTATTGAGAAAAACGCAATTTCTTTCGGAGTTGCTTTTGTTTATCAACAAAAAATTGATAAAATAAATATTCTAAATGCATCAATTCACGCGATGCATTTAGCTATAAATAAACTTAAAATAAATCCACAATATATAATTGCAGACGGAAATCATTTTTCCCCTTATAAAAAAATTCCGCATAAATGTATTATAAAGGGTGATAGTAAGTATCAAAATATAGCAGCTGCTTCAATTTTAGCGAAAACATACAGGGACGACTACATGAAAAAAATTGGGAGTGATTTCCCTGAATATAAATGGAATAATAATAAAGGATATCCAACTCAATATCACCGGTCGGCAATCGAGGAATTTGGTGTAACAAAACATCACAGAAAATCCTTTCAATTACTCCCAAATCAGATTAAAATCGATTTTGAATAAATAAAACCAAAGAAATAGTTAATAACATTTAAAAAATAAAAAAAATTAGGAGACTATGTTTTTTATTTTTGAATAAAATTATGTTTAATAAAGCATTTATTGTTGTATGTCTTCTTTTTATTGGATGTAAACCAGAAAAAAAAGAGCCTTTATTACTTTTAGACTTTGTTCCTCAGAACACTATCGCTGCATTTCAACTAAAAGATCAAAACATGTTGAAAAATGCAATAACAAATCTTCCTTTTTTAGAAGCTCTCGTAAAAATTAATGATTCGCTTTATTCGGACTTAAATGCATTGATACCTAAAGAGTTTCCTTCAAATTCACTGCTTTTATTAACTCCTGAAGGGAAAAAAAATATTGCTGCCTCGTTCATATACAAATCTAGTTTAATAGATACATTACCCAAAAAAATCATTGGCCAATTTATATATAATGAGGTGCCAGTTAGTGTTGAAAAAGTTGGTAATAAAAAAGTATTTCATGCCACAATTCAAAACATCAATGTTCTAAGCGGCTCTAAATTAGTTTTAGAAAATAGCATTCGAAATATTAAAAGTAACAAAAAAGGAATTCAAGATGTTAAATTTTACGAGCTTGCAGGCTTAAGTGATGATAATACTCCATTAAGTTTTTATCTTCAAAAAGAAATAATAGATGTTTTAAAAGATCTTTTCCCAAATACAGATCTTTTCCCTTTTGTAGCAAGTAGCTGGTTTTATTTTGATTTTAATACGAAAAAAAATCCTTTCACTTTAGACGGTGTAAGTTTTATAAATGATTCAATACCAGATAAATTGAGTTTATTAAGAAATTTAGAAGCAAAAGCACTTATTAGTCCAAATTATATTCCTAAAACCTTTGACAGCTATCTAGCTCTAGCAATTAGTGATTATAAAACTTTAGAAGATAATTTTAAAAAATATAGTAGACACAAAAACACTCCCTTAAAAGAAATAAATTTTGATTTCCTGAGTAGTTTAGATGAAATAGCTTGGCTTAAATATAATTCTAATAAAGCTATTTATATTCACCTAAATAATTCAAAAAATATCCCTTTGGTCTTATTTACTGATACGGTAAACTCATCCAAGTTCCGAGGAGTAACTATAAAGGATCAGAATCTTCCTGAGGACTTTTTGAAATTCTTAGAGGCCTTTGGAATGCCATTTGAACCGGGCTATGTGTCTCGAATTGATGATGTTTTAATCTACACCTCTGATAAATCATTTTTGAAACAGTTAATCGGAATTAAACTTGATGGAAACACTTTAGATAATGATTTTAATTTTAAAAGTCTCAAAGAGGAATTAGCTGATAATTGTACATTTTTATGGTTAGGAAACACCTCAAATCTAAAAAATAAATGGAAAGAGAAGAGCTTGAAAAGAAAGAAAGCTTGGGAAAGCATAAAGCTCGGGAAGTACCCATTAATTGCGATGCAAGGTGTCTCTGAAAATAATATTGTACAAAGCCGTTTCACTGCTCAGCCAAAAAAATCTGTACAACAGAAAAACAGTGTTTTAAATCAATATAGTTTTAGTTTAGACGCTCCCATTGCAACAGACCCTAAATGGCTTAAAAATCATCGAAACAAAACAATGGATGTAATTGTGCAAGACATAAATAATGTTATTTACTTATTTTCAAACACAGGAATTCTATATTGGAAAAAACAACTCTCGGGACCTATAATAAGTGATATAATTCAAGTTGATCTATATAAAAATAGGCGATTACAAATGGCTTTTAGGACTCCAAATCGTTTTATGATTTTGGATCGAAATGGAAAAGTTGTATCTCCTTTTAATAAAAAAATTTCATCAGAAAAGCCTTGCCATTTTGCTGTTTTTGATTATGACTTAAATAGAAATTATAGATTTATTTTAAGTCATGGAAAAAAAATAGAGATGTTAGACAATAGAGGTAAGCCTGTTAAAGGATTTAAACTTAATAAATTGAGGCAATCACTTCAGCACCCGCCCAAACACATTCGTTTTGGAAATAAAGATTATATAATTTTAAAAGATATTGATGGCCAAATTAGAATTTTAAACCGTCAGGGTAAAGATCGTATTCGAGTTAAAAAAATTGACAAAATTGCCAATAATGATGTCTTTGGTTATAGAAATACTTTTTCTACGACTTCAAAGGAAGGAGATCTTTTACAAATTGACAGCAATGGAAATATACTCGAAAGCCCACTTGGACTTAGATCTGATCATAAAATTGATATGACCTCTAAATCAATTGTAACATTTTCGGAAAATAAATTAAATATTAAAGGGATTCCTGTTATTCTTCCTTTTGGTAAATACTCATCTCCAAAAATTCATTACATAAATAATACTATCTATGTAACTATTACTGATTTAGATTCTCAAAAAGTTTATTGTTTTTATAGTAATGGAACTTTATTGGGTGGTTTCCCAGTATATGGTACTTCTAAAGCACAATTAATTAATGCCGATAATGATAATGCAGTTGAAATGATTGTTAAATCTGAAGAAAAATCAATGATTATTTATCAAATTAACTAAACACTCATTTTATTGAAATTGGCTTCAAAAAGTTTTGCAAGGTGCGCCTCTATTTTATTCTTTACTTCTCCAAAAGGAACTTCTCTTTTTAATTCTTTAGCTAAAGAGGTTACGGATTTTCCTTTTATTCCGCATGGTACTATATTGTCAAAATAGCTAAGGTCTGTGTTTACATTTAACGCAAATCCATGCATTGTGACCCATCGGCTAGCTTTAACACCCATAGCACATATTTTTCTAGCAAATGGTGTCCCCGCATCAAGCCAAACACCAGTCTCTCCCTTACTACGCAATCCTAATAAATCATATTCTTCCAAAGTCAATATAATAGCTTCCTCTAAGTAACGTAGATATTTATGGATATCAGTGAAAAAATTATCTAAATCAAGTATTGGATAACCTACAATTTGTCCTGGACCATGGAAAGTAATATCTCCACCACGGTTGGTTGAAAAAAATTCAATATTCTTCTCTTGTAATTGCTTCTCACTCAAAAGCAAGTGCTGACTTTTCCCACTTTTACCTAATGTAATTACCGGTGTGTGTTCTACCCATAATAAATAATTATTTGTAGGAATGTGAATATTTTTTCTTCTATTATTTATCTTCAAATCAATTGTTTGTTGGAATAATTCTTCTTGAATTTTTAATCCCTCTTTATATGATTTAACACCAAGTTCAATTATCTGAATGAATTTATTTTTTTTTAACATCACTCTTAACTATTGATACCCCAACGTCCAGGATTGTTAAGTATTACCAAAGCAGCAATAACTCCAGGAACCCATCCACAAAGGGTTAATATAAATACAATTAACACCGATCCACAACCCTGGTCGATTACAGCCAAGGGTGGAAATAAAATAGATAATAAAACCCTTAAAAAACTCATGGATCAAGTAAAAGTGCAAAGATATAAAATTTGGTTCCTTAAGTTTTTATAGTCTACGTATCTTTATACAAATTTATATTCATGGCAAAACTTTCCGAACAGGAACTGATTCGAAGAGAAAAATTAGAAGAGTTAAAAAATTTAGGTATTAATCCCTACCCTGCAGCTCAATTTGATGTAGATTTTTATGCAAAAGATCTTCCAGAAAGTTATGATGAAGGTAAAAAAGTGATTTTAGCTGGACGTTTGATGTCTAGAAGAATTCAAGGAAATGCAAGCTTTGCAGAATTATTAGACAGTACTGGCAGAATACAATTATATTTCAATAGAGATGAAATATGCAATGGAGAAGATAAAAACTATTACAATGTTGTATATAAAAAACTTCTAGATATTGGAGATTTAATTGGCTTGAAGGGAACGCTTTTTACAACTCAAGTAGGACAACAAACGGTTAAAGTTTCAAACTTTATGTTGTTAAGTAAATCTCTTCGGCCTCTACCTCTTCCTAAAACAGATGCAGAAGGAAATAAATATGATGCATTTAATGATCCTGAATCAAGATATCGACAACGTTATGTTGATTTAGTTGTAAACCCCGACACAAAAAAAACTTTTTTAAAACGTTCAAAAATAACGACTACGATAAGAGATTTCTTAACTGAAAAAGGCTATTTAGAAGTAGAAACTCCTATTTTACAGCCAATTCCGGGGGGAGCAGCGGCAAGGCCTTTTGAAACCCATCATAATGCTCTAAATACTAAATTATATTTACGTATTGCTAATGAGCTCTATCTAAAGCGTCTTATTGTTGGTGGTTTTGAAGGGGTTTTTGAATTTGCTAAAGATTTTAGAAACGAAGGGATGGACCGAACTCATAACCCAGAATTTACAGTCATGGAACTCTACGTAGCTTATAAAGACTATTTCTGGATGATGGAGACAACTGAAACTTTAGTAGAGCGTATTGCAAAAGAAGTTAATAAAACCACAGAATTTCAAGTTGGAGATAATATTATAAACTTTAAAGCGCCTTATCCACGTATACCAATACTACAGGCCATAAAAACCCACACTGGAATCGATATTTCTCAAATGAATGAAGATGAACTCCGAAAAACTGCAAAATCCCTTGGTTTAGAGGTAGATGAAACTATGGGAGAAGGAAAATTGATTGATGAAATTTTTGGGGAAAAATGCGAACATAATTACATTCAACCTACCTTTATAATTGATTATCCCAAATCTATGAGCCCATTGACAAAGGAGCACAGGGATAATAAGAAGCTTACAGAACGCTTTGAACTTATGGTTAATGGGAAAGAGCTTGCAAATGCTTACTCTGAGTTGAACGACCCCATTGATCAAAGAGAACGTTTTGAAAACCAATTAAACCTAAGTGAGAAAGGTGATGATGAAGCTATGTTTATAGACCAAGATTTTTTACGTGCTCTTGAATATGGGATGCCTCCAACTTCAGGAATTGGGATTGGAATAGATCGTCTGGTAATGCTTATGACCAATAATACTTCAATCCAGGAAGTCCTCTTCTTTCCTCAAATGAAACCAGAAAAAAATATCGATTCGTTGACTCTTGAAGAAAAGAATTTGTTTGGAGTTGTAAAGCAAAATAAGTTTTCATTATTATCTGAGATCAAAGAAAAAGTTGGTCTAAGCAATAAAAAATGGGATAAAGCTGTAAAAGGATTAGTTGAGAAGAAATTAGTTAAAGTTATCAAAAATGAAAAAGGTTTATTTATCGAATTGGTTCAGTGATTCAAATTAAATAAACCATCTAAAACTAAAAATGATACTTTTAGATGTACTTATTATTATAATTCTGCTATGATAAGTCTTTTAAAATCTCAGCAAAGCAATTCACTGTCTGGTCAATATCCTGGTTTGTAAGTGCATCATTTAAAAAATAACTTTCATAAGGACTAGGTGGTAGATAAATTCCTTTTTTTAACATTCCATGAAAATATTTACTGAAACGTTTTGAATTCCCACTTGCAGCAGTTTCAAAATCAAATACAGCTTTATCTGTAAAATGTAGAGAAATCATAGAGCCCAATCTGTTGATATGGTATGGAATGTTTTTATTTTTTAAAACATCTCTAAAGCCTGTTTCAAGCCTCTCAGTTTTTTTATTTAACCGCTGATAAATCTGTTCATCAGCGTATAAAGCCTTAAGCATTGATAATCCAGCTGACATAGCTAAAGGGTTTCCACTTAGAGTTCCCGCTTGATAAATTGGTCCCTCTGGAGCTAAATGTTTCATAATTTCGTTTCTCGCTGCAAAAGCTCCAACAGGAAGTCCACCTCCTAATACTTTTCCATAAGTAGCAATATCTGCTTTTATTCCCAGAAGTTCTTGTGCACCTCCCCTCGCCAATCGAAAACCAGTCATTACCTCATCAAAAATAAGTAAACTCTCGTTTTGATCGCATAAAGATCGTATGCCTTCCAAAAAACCCTCTTTGGGAGGAATACAACCCATGTTTCCTGCTACAGGCTCTATGATTATTGCAGCGATTTTATCTGGATGTTCTTTGAAGATGATTTCTACATCCTCAAGGTTGTTATAGTTAGCCAAAATGGTATCTTTTGCTGTTCCTTTTGTAACTCCTGGGCTACTAGGACTTCCAAATGTCACCGCTCCACTCCCTGCCTGAATTAGAAAAGCGTCGGAATGCCCATGGTAACAACCTTTAAACTTTATTATTTTTTCTCTTTTTGTAACTCCACGTGCCAAACGAACTGCACTCATACAAGCTTCTGTTCCTGAATTTACAAAACGGATTTTTTCCATATTAGGAATCATCTTCAATGCGAAGCTTGCCATTTCATTTTCCAGAGCTGTAGGGATTCCGAAAGAAGTCCCTTTATCTGAACGATCTTTTATCGCTTGAATTACTGGAGCATAAGCATGTCCTAAAATCAAAGGCCCCCAACTGGATATATAATCTAAATAGGAATTCCCATCTTCATCATAAAGTCTAGCTCCTTTAGCATTCTTTATAAATATAGGAGTGCCCCCTACAGATTTAAAGGCTCTTACTGGTGAGTTAACGCCACCTGGAATATGCCTCTGGGCTTCTTTAAATAAATCACTACTTCTTTGGTAACGCATGAATTAGTTTTTAGTTATAATTTTTAATTTTTGACCTATATAAATAGTTTTATCATTTATTTGATTGATTTCAACCAATTTGTCTATAGATATATCATACTTTCTGGAAACGGAGTAAAGTGTGTCTCCTTTTTGGACCGTATGAGTTTGTTTTTGTTTAATTATATTTTTTGATTTTTCAGCTACAGATTTTTTAGACTTTTTAATGTCATATCTAGTTAAATCAAATCGTTCAATCAAACTTATTAATTTATCAGGATATTCTGGGTCTGTTGCATATCCAGCTTTTTTAAGACCCTTTGCCCAAGCTTCATAATTAGATGTTTTGATATCAAATAAAAAAGAATATCTCGAACGACCAGTTAAAAAAAGTGAATGATCTCGATATGATGTTGCTGGATCATTATATACCCTAAAGCATTCTCCTTTTAGATCATCATCATGATAAATACGTTTCCCTTTCCAATCAGAATGGCACTTGATTCCAAAATGGTTATTCCCCTGTAATGCCAAACGCCCATATCCCATTCCTGATTCTAAAATTCCTTGAGCTAATGTAATACTTGCAGGAACTCCAAAAGCTTTCATTTCATCTCGAGCAATAGGCCCAAACTTTTCAATATAATTATCAATTTTTTCTTTATTACTAACTAGCTCTGTTTTAGGAGTAATTTTTACTTTTTTTGAAGTTTTTATTACTTCTTTTTTTTGGGTTGGTTGCGAATTATTTCGAATCACATCTTTTTTACTTCCACATGAAACGAAATAAAAGGATAGAGAGGTTAAAAGGATTATTTTTCGTAAGATATTAATTGAGCATTCTTTTTTTGAAGTTGAAGATTCATTCCAGCTATACCTTGAATTCCTCCCGTGTGAATAACTAATATATTCTTTCCCCATTTCCATTCTTTTTTCTTAATCAATTCAAAAATAGCAAAAAGCATCTTCCCTGTATAAATTGGATCTAATGGAATTTTATATTGTTGATAAAATGTATTCATAAAGGAAATTAATGAATCATCTGTCTTAGCATAGCCTCCAAAAGTATATTTTGAATTTATCTCCCAATTGTTTTTTTTTGTTTGAATAGATATAAAATCAGTAATAGAGGAATTCTTTAAAGCATTAAAACCTACAACTTTCTGATTTAATGATGATGACTCGATTAAACCAATAAATGTTCCGCCAGTACCAATACTGCAACAAACAGAATCAAACCCTAAATCTTCATCCTCCAAAATTTCAGAACAACCCTGAATAGCAAGAGTCTCTGTACCTCCCTCTGGAATTAATCTATTTTTAGGATATTTTTTTAAAATTTGTTGCACCTCAATGGCAGCATCTTTCTCAGCATATATTTTTCGTGGAATACATATTAAATGCATTCCTTTTTTTTCACAAAATGATAATGTTACACTTTGATTAATTTTATTTTTCCACTCATCCCCTCTAACAATACCAACTGTTTGAACACCTATTGACTTTCCTGCAGATGCAACAGCTGCTAAGTGATTTGAAAATGCTCCACCAAAAGTAATTACAGTAGGTGTTTTCCTGTCAATCACTTCTTTAAATATATACTTTAGCTTACGAAATTTATTCCCTGAAATAATAGGATGGATTAAATCCTCCCTTTTAATTACAATAGAGTGTCCTTCGATAGTATCGAGTGATTGGTTTATACTACTCTTAAATGTATTAAATGTCTGCATTTTCAAAAATAAAGAAATGGCATTTGATTTTTTATTTGCAGTAGAGAACAAAGAATATTATTTGATACTCTTCGTACTTCCTTATTTTTACTCAGGAAAAGCATCTTACAATTAGTAGCCAATGTTATTGTTTAAAAAAGAGTTATATTTTATTATAATTTTTAATTTAGAATGAATTTAGTACGGCATTATATTTGTACTATACAATATAAACTTTAGCTATGAAAAATATTATTTTAATAGTATCAATCTTTATTTTTTGCTCTTGTTCGTCTGTCAAGGTTTTTTCAGACTTCGACCGTAGTATTGATTTTTCCAATTATGAAACCTTTGCTTATTTCAAACCTGAAATTGATAAAGTAGACATCTCAGATCTAGATAAACGCCGTATTCTAAAATCACTTGACAATGAAATGAATTTAAAAGGACTATCCAAATCTGAAACCCCTGATCTTCTGATTGGATTCACAACAAAAGCTAAAGAACAGATTTATGTAAATAATGGAAACAATTTCGGCTGGGGCTGGGGTTGGGGTGGGGGGTTTAATCCGTGGCTTTGGGGAACTGGAGGTTATAATTCTGTCAGTACTAGGACTGAGGGTACACTTTATGTTAATATAATCGATGCTTCTACAAAACAACTTGTTTGGCAAGGAAAAGGAAGAGGAGGCATTAATGAGTTCATGAAAAACAGGGATAAACGAATTGCTTTATTCGTTCGTGAAATTGTTGAGAATTACCCCCCATCTGAAGAATAATTTCAATTAAAACAAATTTTTTCTGCAGCTTTTATAGCTTCAGAAATACCATCCAAATTTTTACCTCCTGCTGTTGAAAAGAATGGTTGACCACCTCCACCACCTTGGATATATTTCCCGAGTTCTCTTATAACTTTCCCGGCATCCTTTTTATGGTTTGAAACCAAAAACTTCGAAATATAGCAACTAAGTAGTGGTTTACCAGTTTTACGAGACCCAAATATCAAAATTGCTTTATCTAATTGTTCACCCATTGCAAAAGAAAGATCCTTCATTTCCTGAGCATTTAAATCTACCTCTTTCGCGATGAAATTGATTTTAGAAATAGTTTTTAACTCCCCAATTAATTCGTTTTTTAGAACTTGAGATCTTAATTTAGATAGGGATGATAGTTCTTTCTTTAAGACTGTATTTTCTGACTGTAAAGTTTTAATTGCTTTTAAAGGGTCCTGAGTTTGTTTCAATAAATTATTTACATTTTCTAGTAGAGCTGTTTGATCTTCGAAATATTTTTTAACAGCATCGCCTGTTATAGCTTCTATTCTTCGAATCCCAGATGCAACTGCACCTTCAGAAATGATTTTAAAATGCCATATTTCCGATGTATTGGAAACATGTGTTCCCCCACAAAGTTCAATAGATTGTCCAAATCGGATAGTACGAACTGTATCACCATACTTCTCTCCAAAAAGTGCCATTGCACCCTGTTTTATGGCACTATCATAAGGAGTATCTCTACTCTCTTCTAAAGGTATTTTTTCTTGAATTCTAGAATTCACAAATTGTTCTACTTCCTTTATTTCATCGATGGTTACTTTTGCAAAATGAGAGAAATCAAAGCGAAACATACCTGAGTGGACCATTGATCCTCTCTGTTCAACATGATTCCCTAAAATCACTCTAAGCGCCTGATGCATGAGGTGTGTTGCGGTATGGTTAGATGATGCCCTCTGTCGTTGTTTAACATCGACAACAGCATTAAAAAAACCGTTTATTTTATTAGGAAGATTTTTGCAATAATGAATTATCAAATTATTTTCTTTTTTAGTATTAACTATATAGAATACATCACCATTGTCTGACTCTAAATAACCCTTATCTCCTACTTGCCCTCCACCTTCTGGATAAAATGGTGTTCCATCAAAAACTAATTGATAAAAATCTCCATCTTTTGTCGTTGTCATCTTTCTGTATTGAGTTATTTTAATCTTTGAATTTAAATTATCATAGCCAATAAAAGCATCAGAGTCAGATTTATTCAAAACAATCCAATCTTCTGCTTTGGACTCAGCCGCGACACGTGATCTTGTTTTTTGTTTCTCCATTGAATCATTGAAACTTTCTTGATCAAGAGTATAGCCTCTTTCATTTAATATTAATGCTGTTAGATCATATGGAAATCCAAATGTGTCGTACAATTCGAATGCCTTTCTACCATCAACTTTTTTACCCTTAGTTTTATTTAAGATTGAATCTAATAAAGAAAGTCCATCATCTAAAGTTTTCAGAAAAGAATTCTCCTCTTCTTTAATCACATTATAAGCTAATTGCTGTTCTTTGATTAATTCTGGAAAAGCTTTCCCCATTTGTTGAGACAATATTTTGACTAAAAGATGTATAAATGGTTTTTTCTGATTTAAAAACGTAAATCCGTAGCGGATAGCTCTTCTAAGAATTCTTCTTATTACATATCCTGCTCCAGTATTACTTGGTAATTGTCCGTCAGCAATAGCAAAATAAACAGTTCTTAAATGATCCGCAATAACGCGAATTGATATATCCGTTATTTCTGACTTCCCATAAGTTGAGTTAGTCAGAGTTTCAATCTCACGAATTAAAGGAATGAATACATCGGTATCATAATTGGATTTTTTGTCTTGAAGAACCATACATAACCTCTCGAATCCCATTCCTGTATCCACATGTTTTTCAGGTAATTTTTCGAGATGCCCATCAGCTTTTCTGTTAAATTCTATAAAAACTAAATTCCAAATCTCAATTACATGGGGATGGTCTTTATTAACGAGCTTCGATCCAGGGACTTTTTCTTTTTCTTCTTTTGAACGTATATCTATATGAATTTCAGAGCAAGGCCCACATGGTCCTTGATCCCCCATTTCCCAAAAATTATCTTTTTTATTTCCTAAAAGAATTCGTTCTTCAGGAATATTTTTTTTCCAAAAATTAAAGGCTTCATTGTCTCTTTCTATTCCCTCTTTTTCTTCACCTTCAAATATTGTAACGTATAATTTTTCAGAATCAATTTTATAAACTTGCGTTAAAAGTTCCCAAGCCCAATTAATCGCATCTTTTTTAAAATAATCCCCAAAACTCCAGTTTCCAAGCATTTCAAAAAAGGTATGATGGTAAGTATCAATCCCTACCTCTTCAAGATCATTATGTTTCCCTGATACTCGTAAGCATTTTTGGGTGTCGGTTATTCGCTTCGATATTGGATTAGCATTCCCCAAAAAACACTCCTTAAAAGGATTCATTCCAGCATTTGTAAACATTAAAGTAGGGTCATCTTTTACAACCATTGGGGCTGAAGGAACTACTTTATGTGCTTTGGAAGCAAAAAAATCTAAAAACTGTTGTCTAACTTCAGTCGACCTCATTCAATATCTCATTTAAAAAGGCAGCCATATAATTTGTACCTCCAGGTTAAAAACAATAAATCCTTTCAAAATTTTATATCTTTGATTTATTGATAGTATTTAATATGCAAAAGAAACGAAAAATTTACAAAACTTTATGAGTAAAGTTAAATACTATTACGACCAAGAGACACTTTCTTACCGTCCGATTAAAGTTACCAATAAAAATCGTGTTTCCAACATCATACTTTTTACACTTGCTTCTCTTTTTTTTGGCATAACTGGCTTACTTATATTACTAAATTCAGATGTTATTAATACCCCATCAGAAGTTGTACAAAAACGATCTTTAAAAAATTATGAACTTCAATTTGAAATACTTAACAAAAAACTATCGCAATTAGAAGCTGTTATCTCGAATGTAGAGGATAGAGATAATAATTTATATCGTGTTTATTTTGAAGCTAGTACTATACCTGAAGAACAGAGAAAAGCTGGCTTTGGAGGTGTTAATAGGTATAGTGAATTAGAAGGGTATGATAACTCTGAACTCATAATAAACACAGCCAAACGTTTGGACATATTGATAAAGCAAACTGTAGTTCAATCTCGATCGCTTGACGAAATCGAAAAGTTGGCTGAAAACAAAGAAGCACTAATTGAAGCGATACCTACAATTCAACCGATCAAAAATAAAGATTTAACTCGAATGGCTTCAGGATATGGATATCGTATTGATCCTTTCACTAAAAAAAGACGTTTTCACTATGGTATGGACTTTATTGCTAAAAGAGGAGCTCCTATATATGCAACAGGTAATGGAATTATAAAACGTGCTGATAACCGCTCTTCAGGTTATGGTAATCACATTCGTATTGATCATGGCTTTGGTTATATCAGTCTTTACGCACATCTCTCTAAGTATAATGTCCGAAGAGGACAAAAAGTAAAACGTGGAGATATTATTGGTTATGTTGGAAACACTGGAAGGTCTGTTGGACCCCACTTACATTATGAAATTTTTAAGGATAATAAAAAAATTAATCCTTTGAATTTCTATTATGGAAATCTTTCCCCAAAAGAATTTGAGGCATTATTGACTCAGTCTAACCAAGAGAATCAATCTATGGATTAATTATGCATATAAACCTTCCAGAAAAGAGATACTATTCAATAGGAGAGGTTGCAAATGCTTTCAGTGTAAAACCTTCTTTACTTCGATTTTGGGAAAAAGAATTCCAGGAAATTCAACCAAAAAAAAAGCAAAGTGGTACACGTAAATATACTCCTGAAAATGTTTTAACAATACAATTTATCTATCACTTGGTCAAAGAAAAAGGAATGACTTTGCAGGGTGCAAAAAAACAATTACAATTAAAATCGACTGATAGTAGGAAAGAATTAATTCTATCAAAACTTGAACAACTCAAAGCGTCATTAGAAGAGCTTAAGAAAAACTTATAAATCTATTTTTTTCGAAAAAATATTTGAATGGGTATCCCTTCAAAGTTAAATTCATTACGAAGTTTATTTTCTAAAAAACGTTTGTAAGGGTCCTTTACGTATTGGGGTAAATTACAGAAAAAAGCAAATTGCGGATGTGGAGTTGGTAGTTGGGTACAAAACTTTATTTTAACATATTTACCCTTAAATGCTGGAGGAGGTGTTTTTTCAATAATTGGTAGCATAACATTATTAAATACTTTGGTAGGGATCCTCCTTGAACGGTTCTTATATACTTCAACGGCAGTTTCTACAGCTTTAAAAATTCTTTGTTTAGTCAATGAAGAAATAAAAACAATTGGCACATCAATAAAAGGTGCTATCTCCTTTTTGATTTTGGATTCATATTGTTTAGATGCATTGGTATCCTTTTCCAATAAATCCCATTTGTTTACCAATATGACAATACCTTTGTTATTTCGATGCGCTAACCAAAATATATTTTGAACTTGACCATCGAAACCACGACTCCCATCAACTATAAGAAGACATACATCAGAATATTCAATTGCACGAACCGAGCGCATAACAGAATAAAATTCAATATCTTCTTTAACTTTACTTTTCCTTCTAATTCCAGCTGTATCTACTAGATTAAAATCAAATCCAAAGCGATTATATTTAGTATCAATACTATCTCTTGTGGTACCTGCAATATCAGTTACAATATATCTATCCTTCCCAATTAAAGCATTTATAAAAGAAGACTTACCCGCATTAGGTCTTCCAACAACAGCAAAACGAGGTAAATTCTCTTCAACTTCTTTTTCTTCAGGCAGGTGTTTTACCAACTCATCTAGTAATTCTCCTGTACCACTCCCACTCACACTAGATATAGAGAAAAATTCTTTAAAACCAAGTGAGTAGAATTCAGGGGTATCCTGAATCCTAAGAGCATTATCAACTTTATTAATAGCTAAAAATGCAGGTTTTTCAGATCGTCTAAGTAATTCAGCTATTGTTTGATCCATGCCAGTTAAACCATCAGATACATCAACCATAAAAATTATTACATCTGCTTCTTCAATAGCAAGATTTACTTGTTTATCAATTTCTTTTTGGAAAATGTCGTCACTACCTTCTACATATCCACCGGTATCAATTAAAGTAAAAATCTTTCCATTCCAATCAGATTTACCATAATGTCGATCACGAGTTACTCCGCTTACAGAATCTACAATCGCTTCTCTTTTTTGTATTAAACGGTTAAAAAAAGTTGATTTCCCAACATTTGGTCTGCCTACTATAGCAACAATACTGCTCATCGATTCAATTTGTTTGCAAAAATAGGTCTTTTTTACGGTGTGCTTAAATTAAATAGTTTCTACTTTCAATAGGATTAAATTGAGCATCATTAAATTAGGTTATAAAGTGACTTAATCAGAATGAATTAATCTTCCATCTAGTAGTATTTGGAATTAATTAACTGTCTTGTTAAATCAAGTTAAATTAATTACATTTGTCATTCAAATCGCGAGGTAGAGCAGTGGTAGCTCGTCGGGCTCATAACCCGAAGGTCGCTGGTTCGAGTCCAGTCCTCGCTACAATAAAGGTCTTCAGCTGAAGGCCTTTTTTATTACTACCTTTACAAAACCATCAAAATCGTTTTGGGAAAAAAAAATAATCATAGATCAGGATTTATTTCTATAATTGGAAATCCAAATGTTGGGAAATCAACCATTTTGAATGCTCTAGTTGGAAGAGAACTATCAATAATTACTGAAAAAGCTCAAACAACTAGACATCGTATTTTAGGGATTGTAAACGGTGAAGACTTTCAGATGGTTTTATCAGACACACCAGGTGTAATCAAACCGGCTTATGAAATGCAAAGCTCGATGATGAACTTTGTTAAAGAAGCCTTAATTGATGCAGATATATTGGTTTACGTAGTTACTTCGTTGGAAACTGAACTTAAGGATGAAAAGTTTTTCGAACGGATTAAAAAAAATAAAGCTCCTCTATTTATTCTAATTAATAAAATAGATCTCTCTAGTCAAGAATTAGTTGAACAAACTGTAACTCACTGGCAATCTGTTTTTCCTAAAGCTAAAGTTTGCCCAATTTCAGCCTTAACTGGATTTTTTATTTCTGAATTATTAGATTTACTAATAGGACTCTTACCCATAAGCCCACCTTATTTCCCTAAAGATCAGCTAACAGATAAACCTGAACGTTTTTTTGTTAATGAATCAATAAGAGAACAAATTCTGAAAAGGTATAATAAGGAAATACCATATTCTGTAGAAGTAGTAACTGAGGATTTTTTTGAGGACTCAAAAATTATCAAGATCCGATCTGTTATTTTGGTTGAGCGTGAAACTCAAAAAGGCATTATTATTGGTCATAAAGGGGTTGCATTAAAACAAGTAGGTATTGGAGCAAGGAAATCATTACAAGATTTTTTTGGAAAAAAAATACATTTAGAACTCTATGTTAAAGTTTCTAAAAATTGGCGCTCAAGTGTCAAGCAATTAAAAAGATTCGGTTATAATAATTGATGTTACATGAAAATCAAATTTTTTTTAGAAGGTTTTTTAATATGGCTGACTTATATTTAAGTAATAATCTTTAAATTTTAATAATAATGAATTATGAATAAAAAAGCATTTGTTTTATTGTCTCTTTTTACAATCCTACTTTCGTGTCAGTCAAAAAACGAAACACCTCCAAATATTGTGTTTATTATGTCGGATGACCATGCTTATCAGGCCATAAGTGCTTATGGACATAATCTAAATAATACTCCTAACATTGACAGAATAGCGACAGAAGGCGCCTTGTTCAAAAAAGGATTTGTAACAAATTCTATTTGTGCACCCAGCCGGGCGGTAATGCTTACTGGAAAACATAGTTTCATTAATGGAAAAGTAGATAATATTCAAGATTTTAATTGGGATCAAGACAACTTTGCTAAACATCTTCAAAAAGGGGGTTATGAAACGGCAATGATTGGTAAGATTCATCTTAGAGGTCTACCCCAAGGATTTCACTATTCAGCTGTTTTGCCTGGCCAAGGGCATTATTATAATCCTGACTTTATAATCGATGGTGTTAAAGAACAAATAAAAGGCTACGTTACTTCGATTACAACAAGCTTAGCTCTGGACTGGTTGAAAAATAAAAGAAAAAAAAATAAACCATTTTTACTTTTATATCATCAAAAAGCCCCTCATAGAAATTGGAAACCCGAAGAAAAATATTTTTCACTTTTCGATGATAAGACATTTGACCTACCTGCAAACTTTTTTGATAATTATTCTAATCGTGGAACAGCAGCCAAAACACAAGAGATGTTAATTGCAGCTTCTGAGGAACAAATCAAAATGGCTCATGGAAATGGTGGACATGGGCGTTGGGGGCATGACTTTAAAATGCTTACTGATCCTTATGGGAATGAGACTGGATTTGAAAATGAACTCAAAAGATTCAGTAGTCAACAAAAAGAAGCCTGGCTTAATGCTTATACTCCAAAAAATAAGGCAATGAAATCTCAAAATTTAGATGGTAAAGAGCTTGCTTTATGGAAATTCAATCGTTATTTAAAGGACTATTTAAGAACAATTCAATCTGTAGATGACGGCGTCGGTGAAGTATTAGATTATCTCGATAAAGAGGGGTTAACTGAAAATACAATAGTTGTTTATACGTCTGATCAAGGATTCTATTTAGGAGAACATGGATGGTTTGATAAACGCTTTATGTATGAAGAATCTTTGCGCACCCCTTTGTTAATAAGATATCCCAAAGAAATTCCTGAAGGATCAACAGTTAATAAAATGATTCAAAATCTTGATTTTGCACCAACTTTTTTGGATTATGCAGGAATTGAAAAACCTGAAGATATGCAAGGAGAATCCTTTAGAAATATTGTAAATAAAAAAGGAGGTGCTTGGAGAGATGCGATTTACTATACCTATTATGAATATCCTTCTGTTCACATGGTAAAGCGGCATTATGGAGTTAGGACTGAACGTTATAAACTTATACATTTCTATTATGATATAGACGAATGGGAACTATATGATTTAGAAAAAGACCCCTCTGAAATGAGTAATCTTTATGATAACCCTGATTATTTAAATATTCAAAAAAAGTTACATTTAAGGCTTTCGGAATTAAGAGAAAAATATGGTGATTCAGACTCATTAGATCAGATGCATATTAAACGATATATAGCCTCTAGTAAAAACAAATAATTATTTATATTTCTACAAATTTTACTCTAAAGCATAACCTTTATAAAAACAATAGACCTTCATCTTATCAGACATAAAGAGGCAATGGAAAAAGTCAAAAAAGCTCTGTCAGAACTAAAAAACAAGGGCTCCTTCTCACTAACAATTATAACAGGTAATTCTAGTGTGCTACAGAAGCGGATTTTTGATGAGATTCTTCAAGATTCACCTTTTACTTATTATATACCTAGCTGGAATTTAGGGCAAATTATTGTAGAATATATGAAGCTTTAACTATTAAAAACCATACTTCCACAGAGCCTATCATTACTACTATTACAATACTATAAAATTTGATTTAGAGATTTAATTTCATTCCCATATGACTATCTCTGAATCCTAATGCTTTGTAAAACTTTATTGAATCAGGTCTTTGTTTATCAGTCGTTAATTGAACCAAATGAGCTCCCTTATCTTTACTTCTTTTAATTGCCCATTTGAATATTTTTTCTCCAAAACCTTTTCCTCTAAATTTCTTGTGAATTCTTACTGCTTCGATTTGAGCCCTTAAACCACCTCGGTATGTCAAATATTGTATAAAGGTAAGTTGGAGTGTACCAATTATTTCTTTATTAAAATTCTCAAGAATGATTAGTTCTTGGTTTTTATCTTGAAGAATATTTTGGAATGCATCATAGTAACTCTTTGGTAATGGAACTTTATAATCTTCTCTTTTGGAACCAAGTTCATCATCAGCTAACATTTTTACTATATTCGGTATATCACCCTTTGTTGCCTTTCTAAATGTTAACTCCTTAATGTAAATTTGTTTCATTAATTGTGTTTAGCCTCTGATGCAAAAGCAATATTGAATAACGCAAGCATTAAAACAAGACGAAGCTTTATTATTGTATTGGTTGTTTACTACAATTTAAGAATTTTATAGATATTGTAAATTCCAACAGCATTTACAGGAAGTGTAAAATGTGTCCAATTTATTGTTACAAGAATCATTAAGAACTATCAATTATATTAGTTTGTGTCAGTCCTGTGTCATTTTTAAAATATATATTTCCCCTTAAACCCTATAAATAAGGGCTTTTCAAAAACACATTATAAATTAATAGTTTCCTTTTCTTTTGAGATTAGAGCTTATATAATGCTATAAACTTAACATCCTCTTGGTGGATAATTAATATTTGGTTTTCCAAAATCATTAATGATTTTTGCCCAACCTTCCCAATTTTTTTTAACACTACCCCCCTCGCAAGGACCTTCTTCATAAAAATCAACCCTGACTTTACTGTATCCATTTACAAACTCTCCTATTAGACTTACATGATATGATTCTCCTTGAAAGGCAATAATTTTCTCTGAATCTTTTTCTGGCTTGGATCTTAAAACTAATCCAGGTGCCCAAGCATTGCCATATTGAGTCATTTTAAGCCAGCTAGAAAAAACAACATCATCATTAATCCATAGTGATGGTCCTATTTCTAAACGTCCATTAATGTGATCATAAAATTCTATTCCATATTCTTCATAATCATATTGATATTCACTGAAATAAGATAAATAATCATCAAATTCTCCAATCTTTTCACCATATGGTGAATTAAATATTTCAATTTCTTTATCATCTTCTGTTCCTCTTCCATCTTGACCATATGAAGCTCCTCTCGAATTAATCTTCATGGAATATACTACTCCACTGCTTTCTCTAGAATAATTAAGAAAATTATTAGTTTCGATTTTATTTTTTGAATTTTGAATTACATTTCCTTTAAATAAATTTATATCATGTACTAATTTTTTGTTTTGCCAAATTTTAATATTCCCTGTATTGTTAGTATGATTAGATACTTTTTCGAATTCCTTTTCCCCACTAATAAGCCACCTAGTCTTTTTATATAAAGAATCATTTGATTCAGTTAAAGAGGCTAATTGCCCATTTTTAAAATAGGATTTAGTTGCATTATTATTTCTTTCAAAAACTTTATTGCCAAGATAATAAGTAATCCCATTTTCAAGTTTAAAGATTGGTTTTCCTAAAGAATCAAATTTACTTCTTGTTACTAGCTTAAAATTTTCATAATTCTCATTTAAAATTAATATACCACCCTCACTATATTTACTTAATTCTTTAGTTATAATCTTTTTATTACTTTTTTCTTTTTCTTTTAAATTTCCGTTTTCAAAATATTTTTTTAAAACTATCTCATTTGTCTCGTAATCATTTAGTTTCTCTTCTTTTAAATTTCCTGATTCATAAAATGATTTAAAACTTTTTAACATATTCTTTTCAAAATATTTTTCTAAAAGTAATTCTCCTCTTTCATCCCATTCGCGGGAAAATCCAATTTTATCGTTATTCAAATAAAACCTTGAATTATTGTTAGTGGTAAAATAAATGATAAATTCATCTTTAATGATTTCGATGTTTTGATAATTTACTTCTTTTCTTAAATTTCCATTTGCCCACCATTCTCTATCTTTTCCAGCTTTTCCACGCGTGCCATGTAGACCAGTAAATTCACCATTTTTGTATATACGAGAATATGTCTCTTCTGCACGATTTTTACCATCCATAGCATAAACTTTTCTAAGGTAAAATCGAATATCAATAGTCGTTTCATTAAGACTAGTTGACTTAGTGTGATCATTTAAAACAGTTAATTCAGATTCTACAACGTCTGTCTCATATTTAAAAAAATTTTCGGAAATAAAATTTCCATTGGAAAAAATCTTTTGCCTTTGTTTCCAAAGTGGAGGATCTGGTTTATGATCGTTAAATTCATCTCTCCAAAATGTTTCTATGCCATCTTTAAATCCATTTTCATTTAATGAAATTTCCACTTTTAATTTCCCCCATTCATTAAATAATTTCAAATAGCTTTTAAACAAAAAACTATTACTAATGAAAAGTTCTTCTCTTAATATTCCATTTAAATCATAATTCTTCTCCATTTTCCCCGAAACGAGATTTTCTCTTGTACCGTTAAAATTTTCTCTAGAACTTCTGTAATAATAAGATTTATCCAGAATTTTTCTGTAATCCAAAACTTTTTGCTTAGATCCTGCTACTGAAACTCCAGAAGCATCAAGAGATGTGATTTGAACAGAATCATACAAAGGTTGGGAAAATAAAACAAGTGGAATAAACAGCAAAACAAGAAGTATCTTTTTCATAATGTTGGTTGTTTGGTTCAAGTTATGAATTTTAAATCACCTGTGTTAATAGTAGATGTATATCTATTCATTGGAGGATCAAAATCTCGATAATAAATTAAATTATACTCAACCCTATTTTTGCTTATAGCTACTTTTTTCAATTTGTTTATGTTTAGTTCATTATTCAAAAGAAGATTGTATATCTCTATATCTTGATTCCATATTTTTATCCTTTCATCACAATACTTTTTAATATCCTCTGATTCAATTAAAATACTAATCAAAACCCTTTCTCTTTGAATTTCTTTGTCTCTTTTGACTGATATTTCACTGATCCAAAAAGAAGCTGATATACCAATAATAATAGCAATGATTTCAAGTCCAAGTTTAAAGAAAAACTTTCTTTTAAACATATTTATATGTTTTTATAGCGATATAACTATTTAATATTTGGCTAAATAATCGTTATATACTATATGATTAGAATTTTAAAAAAATGAGTTTTTGTTTAGACCGTCTTTTATTTCCTCAAAAAATTTTATGCTATTTTCAACTCCATAAAGTCTTCCGACCTGAAGTCTTCTTCTTTCATTTAAGAGCTTAAAAATATCAAAGTCCTTATTTTTATTAAAAACAAATTCAAGATCTAATGTTTTTTCAATAAGCTGTTTTTCATCAAACCAACTTATAATCTTATTTGAATTAGATTCTCCATAATTAATACCGTAATTTATTAAATTATAAATAGACTCTATTTTTTCTCTTATTAACTGGTTGTTTATTTCAAGAATAAGTCCAGAATTAATCAATGAATTGAAATACATTTTTTTTACTCTGTGTGGAGGTGAGCTAGATAAAATAGTTTTTAAATCATCTCGTTTAGCATATTGATTTGAAACATAATAACTCTTTATTTTTTTTGCATTTATAGTATTCCAATTTAAAAGAATAGAATCGGTTACTTCAACTACTGCTTGTAAAGCTGTTCTAACTTCAAGAAGGGAGTAATAGTTTTGATTTATTTCATATAGAATATTTGAAGCCAATATCTCTTTTGAATTTTGATCATTTATTTTTGAAATATATCTCTCAACCGCAAATGATCCAAGTATTGAAATAAAAATTGCTAAAGCATTAAATATGGATTTCTTCATTTATTAAGATTTAATCTTAAAATTACATCTTCTTAATTTTACTTTTAAATAAGTTCTAGATTTATTTTATTGTTTATTTTAAGGTACATTTCCAGGGTATTTTGTAAATAAACTGTAATTATATAAATCATGAATTAAATAATGAATTTATAATCTTTGAAATTTAATCAGATTAATTATTGAAAATAATTTTTGGTGGTCGTTATCTTTAATTTTAATAAAATCAAAATAATGAAAATAAGATGGTTATTATTTTTCTTTCTTATTGGAATTTATGGAATTCTTAAAGGGCAAAATCTCGATATAGGGAATTCTGAACAAGCTCTAAAGGATCGTTGGATAGAATGTGATCTTCTTTGGTTCAAGCCTAATGATATTCAGAAAAGCGTCGATGAATATTTTTCTCGAATAAGTCCGTTGTATGGAAATATAGCAGGTGAAAAAGGAATCGTTCTAAATCCAGGATGGATGTTTGATATGGTAGCTTGCTGGACTGGTAATCTGGATGATCAACTTATTCTTCCAACCTTCAATATGCCAGGTCATCAATATTTACCTTGGACAGGAAAAGAATTCAGAGAGCTGGTGAAAACTATTAAAAATTCAGCTTCAAAGTATGGATTCAAAGATTTCAAAGTTGCTATCTGGTTCTGGGGAGGTCCGCAGCTTTATGATTTAGAAAAGTCCGAATGGAAGGAACGCCACCCGGAGACATACCCGGTTTATAATTTAAGATATCAGAGTCCATTGAAGGGAGACAAACACACATATGCTGTGTATCCAGATGGGATTCCTAATGGTACTCCTTTTTATAGTTTTTTTGCTAAACAAATGGCTGATTTCTCAAAAGCGACTGGAATTGATGGTTTAGAAATGCGAGACTTTATGACCTTTCGTCACGCATACGGAGTTCCACCGCATAAATGGAATGAAGATTTCTATCAGGGTGTAAGATCTTTTCTGTTGGAGCTAAAAAAAGCGAGGCCATCATTACTTTGTATTGGCTATAATTCTGCAGGACCTGCAACTGGCGATCTTCGTGGTCAGGGATTTGACAGTAATGCATTGGCCAGCAATAATTTGTTAGATCATTATGTCATTGAATCGTGGGGTGTTGCTTGGAATGACTATTATAAACCTCATATATTTTCCTGCAGTTATGCAGCCCAGCAAGCTTATCTGGCGGTGACCCAAGCACAACTAGCTGAAACAAATTGCAGGATACTTCCATTGGTTGAATTAACTGGAGGCTGGGAATATGACGATGCTCCTTTAACTCGATCTCGTTTTAATAATCGAATGCAAGCATGGCTTTATGCTAATACTTTTTATGCATCATATGATGGTAAGTTAAGTCCTCCCAATGGCTTTTCCCTCGCATTTGCTGACCGAGCAAGAGCTACAGAAAGGAACAGTTTGATTTCTCAAGATCAGGTTTCATTTATGAAAACAACTCTCGACGGGGCGTCTATGGCAGCACACGGAGTAGAAAAAGCCTATGGATGCAGACTATTCTACAACCGAAATGGATTATTATGGATGAATAAAAATGCTCAAGGTGTTGATCTTGGCGAATATTCAGATTTTCATTTTTCCTTCTTAATGAATCTTGGTATCACAGCGACTTCCTCAGCACGTATAGAAGATTTTAATACAGAAAACGCAGGTGATTTTCCTATATTATTCTCTCCTTTCCAACTTCCAGATAAAACGATTTCTCAAATTGTGAGTTATACGGAAAAAGGTGGTTCAATAATGATTATTGGTGCTAAGAATACGATTGACCCCAAACTACAAAATCTCCCCAATACAATCTATTGGGTGCCTCCACTAAACAATGGGGAAAATTTTGCCAATCCAGATGCTGCAGAAATGGCAACAAAAATCAATAATTCCTTAAGGGCTAAAGGTCTTTCTTTTCAGAGTTCACAACAGCTAGGTTTGTGGCCTATGTGGAAGAGTAAAGGCAAAAATTATATGCAGATTGCCAACTTTCAGTATCGAATCGAAAATGCCGTATCCAGAATTTACACAATCAATCTATCACGAAAACAACTTGGCCTTGGATCGGGCCCTTACCATCTTGAGGGTGTGTATGATCAAAGAAGGATAGGTGCAGATCATGCCGACAAAGACATACTTTCATTTCGTGTCTTTGTCCCACCTTTTGAATCATTTATATGCACCGTCCAACCCGGTGAGTCTCCCCCGGAAACTGAATTAATAAACAATACTGACCCAAGAATAGTTTACAAAGGAGATTGGACAAATAATCAAATGGCTTTGGTCAGTTTCAATCGTGATGAGCACTTTAGTGCAAATAGAGGTGATTATGCTGAATTTACATTTACTGGAAGTGGAATTTCTGTTCTTGGTACTAAAAACGATAATCTGGGTTATGCAGATATTTTTCTGGATGGTAAAAAAATTCATACCGTTGACGGATTTGCAGATTGGTCTAAAGAACCAGGCATCCTAACTTCTGCGCATTCTACAAAATACTTAAAAGATTACCTAAAATATGTCATCCCAAAAAAGCAAGTATTGTACTCTGTTTCAGGACTCTCAAAAGATTCACATACCATTAAAATCCAAGTGACTGGCACAAAACATGATGAAGCATCCGATTATGGTGTTGTTATTGATGCTTTTGAACTAAAATCCCATTAAATTAGTTTTTCCTACAAATGGGCAAGTTATTTTATCAAGTTTCAGGATCAATTTGTAGATTAAAATATATTATGTAAAAATCAATAAAATGAGAAAACTAATTTTTATCCATTTTTTAATTGTAATCC
>CABYBK010000012.1 GCA_902517245.1 uncultured Bacteroidota bacterium
CTTTTGGCAGCCCCATCAGATAGGCGGGATAAAATTATTTCAATAAAGGGATTGGTGAAATCTGCAAAAAAGGCAGCTGTTTTGCTTTATTGCTACCCTAAATCAGATATGATGCATATTTCACTTATTAGGAGAACAAATTATATAGGAGTTCACTCAGGGCAAATCAGTTTTCCTGGAGGAAAACCTGAGCCGCAAGATGAAAAATTAGAAATCACAGCGCTTCGAGAGTGCAATGAAGAACTTGGGGTAAGAATATTAAATGACAACTTGGTTTCTTTAACACCAATTTACATTCCACCAAGTAATTTTTTTGTTACCCCATACTTAACTTTTGATAATTTTTATCCTAATTTTAAATTAGATAAAAGAGAAGTTGCAGATCATATTCAGTTACCCTTATTTAAGCTATTGGAACTGGAAATTGAAAAAAGAAGGAGAAAAAAGAAAAAAGTATTGTTTTAAATGATAAAAATGCAATACCATTTTTCTTCAAATACCAAAAAGAGAATTTGGAAAATAAAGTTCGAATATCAACACGATTTGGTAATATTGATATTAAACTATTTGAAAATACACCATATCATAGGGCAAACTTTATATATCTAACTAAAAAAGGGTATTTCAATAATACTACATTTCATCGTGTGGTTCCTGATTTTATAATTCAAGGAGGCAATTCAGATAGATACGAGACTTCAAAGAAAAGAAATGAAATTGGTAAATATCTTCTTCCTCCAGACACAAATAAAGGGCATAAGCATCACAGAGGAGTTATCTCAATGCCAAGTAGTGAAATTGAAAATCCACATAAACTGGCGTCTCCTTATGAGTTTTTTATTGTACAACAAAACCCGGGAGCATATCATTTAGATGGTTCTTATACTGCCTTTGGTAAAGTAATTGTCGGAATGGAAGTAGTTGATAAAATCAATAAACAAAGGACTGATAAAAGGGAAACACCATTGACAAATGTTTTTATTAATATTTCTATTTTAGAATAGTTTTTCGTTATAAATCACATATAACAACTCTCAAATAATCATAATTATTCAATATATTATAAGATTTTCTTATTATATTTATGAAAATGATAGTTTATGACATTAACGCAATTAGAATACACATTAGCAGTAGCAGAACAAGGAAACTTCACACTCGCTGCAGAAAAATGTTTTGTTACGCAACCGACTCTCAGTATGCAAGTTCAAAAACTTGAGGATGAATTGGGCGTAAAGCTTTTTAATCGAAATGCTAAACCAATTGCCCTTACTCAAATTGGAACTAAAATATTAAGTCAAGCAAAAAAAATTGTAGAAGAGGCAAAGCGAATGGATGACATCGTATCAATGGAAAAAGGCGAAGTTAAAGGTGACTTTAAATTGGGAATAATCCCAACAGTAATGCCAACTCTGCTTCCTTTATTTCTAAATACTTTTATTAAAAAATACCCTTCAGTAAATTTAAAAATTGAAGAATCTACCACCATATCAATTACAGAAAAATTAATTCAAGGTAAGTTAGACGCCGGAATAGCTGCTACTCCCCTTGACAATCTAAAACTTATTGAAAAACCATTATACTATGAGCCATTCGTAGCATACATTCCTAAATCACATCCTTTATCAAAACTAGAAAAAATTGAGCCTCAAGATGTTGAAAATATTGATGTTTTGGTTTTGGAAGACGGACATTGTTTTAGAAATCATATTTTGAAATTGTGTAAGACACCAAGAGTTTCAAAATCTTTCGATTTAAAAAGCGGAAGTTTTGAAACATTGGTTCATCTCGCAAACGAAGGAATGGGAATGACTTTATTACCTTATCTACAAACAAGAAATCTTTCAATAGAAAATTTTAAAAATTTAAGACATTTTAAAAGCCCAGAACCTGCTCGTGAAATAAGTATGGTCTTTAGCAAAAGTCAGTTAAGACTACCAATTATAGATGCATTGTCTCAGTCAATAGAAGGAATTATAAGAGGAGCTATACAATTTGAAAACATACAATTGATAACACCCACATAATAAATTAATATAAAGCAATTTGCAATTCAGTTCTATGGGTAACAAACTCGTTCACCCATTCACGAAGAATATCACAGTCCTTTGGTGTCAAATATTTGTATGCTTTTCTAAGTTCTTTTCGAAAAAGGCGTACATCAAAACTCACTTTTTGTAAAATTTGCTGATAATATCTTAACTTTTTTGACATGTAATTATGATAATTAGCAATTTATGGAGTTTTTAAATTTGAATATGTTGTTGAAATGTTAAAAAAAATATTTTTCTCAAAAATTTACATTTGGACCTAAAATTGGTAATTTATGAATTTTAATCATTTACTTTTTTCCAAATAGTATCAAGAAATAAATAAAAAACACAATAAAGGTTGCTTGAGGTTTGTTGAGATTTTATTAAATGTTATATTTGCGCACACTTCTCGGGGTGTAGCGTAGCCCGGTCATCGCGCCTGCTTTGGGAGCAGGAGGTCGCAGGTTCGAATCCTGCCACCCCGACAATTTTATCCTTTTTTTTCGGGATGTGGCGCAGCCTGGTAGCGCACACGCATGGGGTGCGTGGGGTCGCAGGTTCAAATCCTGTCATCCCGACAAAATCATATTATAAAATTCTAAAGCAATTTTTTTTTTTGATTATAAATGGTATTTTTCACCTAATTTTAAAAATAAGTAAAGCTACTATTTATGAAAAAAAAGATTATACATATTGTTTCATTAATCATTCTTCAATTTGGATGTGCACAAGACAATCCACCATTTATTGAGGATCCTCTAGAAATAAATTACTCTTATGAAGTAATAGTTGACGGAATTGAGGTCCCTTGGGGAATGGCTTTCATAAATAAAAATGAATTACTTGTTACAGAACAGTCTGGAACCTTGTATTATGTTAAAAATGGACAAAAAAAAGAAGTTACTGGATTACCACCTGTCTATTTCAGAGGTCAAGGTGGGCTTTTAGATGTTGCTATACATCCAAACTTTTCAGAAAATAAAATAATTTATATGACTTTAGGTGCTGATACTGAAGGTGACAAAAAAGGGGGAAATACATCGTTATATTCTGCTGTTTTAAATAACACAGATTTAAGTAATGTCTCCCTTCTTTACAAAGCAACACCAAATACAAAAACAGCTCAGCATTGGGGATCAAGAATTGTTTTCGATGAAAAAGGTCATGTGTATTTTGGCATTGGAGATCGTGGAGAAAGAGAAACAAATCCTCAAGACATAACAAAGGATGGAGGTAAAATTTACCGTCTTAATCTTGATGGATCTATCCCAAATGATAATCCTTTCGTAGGAAAATCTGGTGCTAAAACTGCCATTTTCTCATATGGACATCGTAATCCTCAAGGAATGATATTTCATCCAAAAACTGGTCAAATTTGGGAACACGAACATGGACCTCGAGGAGGGGATGAAATTAACATAATAAAAAAAGGCGTTAATTATGGTTGGCCTGAAATCACATACGGAATTAATTATAGTGGAACTATTATAACCAACAAAACCTCTGCTCCAAATATGGCCCAACCTATATATTATTGGGTACCCTCAATTGCTCCAAGTGGAATGGCGTTTTCAACTTCAAATATTTATGAAGATTGGAAAGATAATTTATTTGTTGGTTCATTAAAATTTCAATATCTCGAAAGGCTTGTGATTAAAAATAAAAAATTTGTGAAAAGAGAAAAAATATTAGACAACATTGGAAGAGTAAGAGATGTAGCTGAAGGACCAGACGGCTATCTCTATGTTGCTGTTGAGGGGAAAGGCATTTTAAAAATAATGCCCAAATAAATGAAGCTGTTCTTGTTTTTTCATTTTTTTGGATTTGGGATATTAGTGTATTTTTTAGTACCTCAAAAAAGCAAGGCTCAAAGCATTACGAATGGATCTTTAATTTATAATGATTTTTGCTATCGCTGCCATGGTGTAAATGGAGTAGGGCGAGACAATTTGATACCACCATTAAAGTCTTCTGACTATTTGTTAAAAAATATTAGTCTCTCCATTGCAGGTTTGAAATATGGATTAAAAGGAGAAATTATTGTAAACGGGAAAGTTTATAATGGTTACATGGCCTACCAGGGTCTGGATAATGAGGAGATTGCTGATGTAATGAATTATATACTTAACCAATGGGGAAACAATTATGAAGGTTTTATAGATGCTTCTCAAGTTGAAAAGATTCCTAAATCCATTTTTGAAAAATGATAAAACGATTTATCATAAATTATGTAAAATCCTTTAAAAGTTCTTACTATGTATATGCGGGGATTTTAATCGGATTCATAATATGGATGCTTTTTATAGACACCCATTCATGGAATATTCATTCAGAATTAAATCAAGAAATAGAAAGGCTAGAACAAGAAAAAAAAGCTTTAAAGCTAATCATGTCATCAGATAAAAAAACAATTAAGCAACTCCAAAATATAGACAGTTTAGAACGTTTTGCACGTGAAAATTATGGTCATAAAAAAGAAAATGAAACTATTTTTATAATTGAGACCGGGGAATTAGAAAAAATATCTCAATAAAATATAGTGAAAAATATACTAAATAAATGGTTAAAATAATCTTTTCTCAGGGATTTAAATAATTGTAATTTTATATGATTTAAAACTTTTGAATGGGTAAAATTATTGCTATTGCAAATCAAAAAGGTGGGGTAGGAAAAACTACTACTGCGGTTAATCTTTCTGCAGCTTTAGGTGTTTTAGAAAAGAAAATTCTCCTTGTTGATGCAGATCCACAGGCAAATGCAACATCCGGCTTGGGCATTGATGTTAGAAATGTGAAGCAGGGGACGTATCAACTATTAGATCATAGTGCAGATCCTAATGAAACTATAATTGAAACTAGCAGTCCTAATTTAGATTTAATTCCATCCCACATTGATTTAGTCGCCTCAGAAATTGAGTTAGTAGATAAAAAAGATCGCGAATATATGCTTAAAACAATATTGGCGGAAATCCAGAATGATTATGATTTTATTATTATCGATTGTGCTCCATCTTTAGGGCTTATAACACTTAACGCGCTTGTCAGTTCTGATGCAGTTATTATTCCAATACAGTGTGAATATTTTGCTTTAGAAGGATTAGGAAAACTGTTAAATACAATTAAAAGTGTTCAGAAAATCCATAATGAAAATTTAGATATCGAAGGACTTTTACTGACTATGTACGATACCCGTTTACGACTTTCAAATCAAGTTGTCGAAGAGGTTAAAAAGCACTTTAGCAAAATGGTATTCAAGACAATTATTCAAAGGAATATTCGACTAAGTGAAGCTCCAAGTTTTGGAAAAGACATAATTACTTATGATGCATCTAGCAGGGGAGCAAAAAGCTATTTATCTTTAGCAAGTGAAATTATAAAGAGAAATAAACAGAAATAATGGGAAAATCAAAACAAAAGAAAGTTTTAGGAAGAGGTCTTTCCGCATTACTAAATGATAATAATCATAATATTGAATCCATTGTAGATGATAATGCTGAATTGATTGTAGGAAGTATAATTGATTTACCCATAGAAAAAATTAGCAACAATCCATTCCAGCCACGAACACATTTTAACGAGGAATCAATAAAAGAATTAAGCACCTCAATAAAACAGTTAGGTGTCATACAGCCTGTTACAGTTCGTAAAATAAAAGGAAATAAATATCAGTTAGTATCTGGGGAACGTCGTTTACGAGCATCAGAATTAGCAGGTTTGAAAACCATTCCCTCATACGTCCGCCTTGCTGATGACATAGAGTCTCTTGAAATGGCTTTGGTTGAAAATATTCAAAGGCAAGACCTTGACCCCATAGAAATAGGTCTTTCGTACGAGCGTCTTATAAATGAAATAAAACTTACCCAAGACCAGCTAAGTGAACGTATTGGAAAAAAACGCTCTACAATAGCTAATTATATGCGATTATTAAAGTTAGATCCCATTATTCAAACTGGAATAAGGGATCGATTTATAACAATGGGGCATGGACGTGCATTAGTTAACATCAGTGATTCAAAATTACAAATAGAATTATATAAAAAAATTGTGAAAAAAGGCCTTTCAGTTAGAGAAATTGAGTCGCTGGTCAAAAATTTAAGAGATAATAAAACAAAATCAACTGACAATTATTTATCACCTTTCATAAATCAAGCAGCTGAAGAATTGAAAACAATATTAGGTACTTCGGTAAGTGTTACTTCAAACAAACAAGGAAAAGGAATTTTAAAAATTAATTTTGACTCTCAAGAAGAATTACAAAATATTTTAAATAAAGTCAAAGGTGATTAATCTAAAACCTCTTTATTTAATAATTTTAATTTTTTATCTCCCTGCTAAAGGGCAAGAGGAATTAAAAATTAATGATGTTCCAGAAAAAATTGCTCTACCTGATAGTATCCAAATAAACCATCGGTTTTCACCGAGAATCCAAAGGTTAATTGCTGATCCTCTTACCCCTTCTAAAGCTGCTTTTTATTCAGCAATTATACCTGGTTTAGGTCAAGCTTTTCTGGGAAAAGGATGGAAAGTACCTATCATTTATGCTGCTATTGGTGCTTCATTATATTATTATGATATAAATAATAAAGAGATGAACTCATACAGAACGGCATATAAAAGGAGATTAAATGGTTTTTTCGATGACGAATATTTAGAAACCGAAATTCCAATTACAACTGATCAACTTCTTCTTGGAATGGAGTTTCACAAAAACTATCGTGATATTGCAATAATTTTAGCAGCAGCGTCATATATGCTTAATATTTTAGAAGCAAATGTAAGTGCTCATTTATTGCAATTCAATGTAAATGATGATCTATCTATCATTCCAAATATAATTATAGATAATGAGATTACTGGTTTACAATTGGCTGTTAAATTTTAAATAAATCTATGAAAATTGCATTATTAGGATACGGTAGAATGGGAAAAACGATAGAACGTTATTCCATAGATAGAAACCATGAAATTGTTTTTATCCTTGATAAGGATTACGAAAAGGGCAATCTTAGTTTAGCTGATATTGCAATTAATTTTAGTATTCCAGAAGCTGCAGTATCAAACATAAAAGTCGCTATGAAACAAAAGATACCGGTTGTTTGCGGAACTACTGGATGGCTTAATAATTATGAAGAAATTACCACATTTTGTAAAACCCAAAATACAGCCTTTTTGTATGCTTCCAATTTTAGTATTGGAGTTAATGTATTTTTTAAAATTAATCGCTTACTTGCTGAATTGATGGGTCCAAACAAAAAAAATTATAAGGCAAATGTTAAAGAAATTCATCATTTACATAAGTTAGATTCTCCAAGTGGGACTGCAATCAGCTTAGCAAAGGAAATCATCAAGAACTTTAATCATAAAAAATGGACATTGGATAAAAATGATGAAGAAAATTTGTTTATTGAAACTATAAGGGAAGGTGAAGTTCCTGGAACTCATATAATAAGATATAATTCAGAAATTGATGAAATCAGTATAAAGCATAAAGCCTTTAAGCGAGATGGTTTTGCTTTAGGAGCTATAGTAGCTGCAGAATGGTTAGTTGACAAGAAAGGTATTTATAGTATGGACGATGTACTTAAAATTAATTAACTCTAAAATGATTTCAACCTTTAAGCTGATATAAAAAACAAGAGATGACAATATTCGAGTGGCTTTTATTCTTTTTTATACTCCAAGTGGTCCATTTTTTAGGAACATGGAAACTTTATAAGGTTGCTGGTTTTAAAATATGGTATGCAATTATTCCTGTTTACAACGCAATCATTTTAATGAGGATAATTAAAAGACCTAAATGGTGGGTTATCCTTCTTTTTATTCCTACCATTAATTTAATATTATTTGCTGTAATTTGGATAGAGACAATTCGAAGTTTTGGTAAAAACACATTTAAAGACACTTTTTTAGTTTTATTAACTTTTGGCTTCTATATATATTTAATAAATTATGGTGATAAGACAGTTTATGTTGCTAATCGAAGTTTACGTCCTAGAACAGGTTTTGGTGAAACTCTAAGCTCTATAATATGGGCTGTAGTACTTGCAACAATTTTCCATAATTATATTATACAGCCTTACATTATACCAACAGGATCTTTAGAAAAATCTTTGTTAATTGGAGATTTTCTTTTTGTAAGTAAATTTCACTATGGTGCAAGAGTTCCAATGACTGCTGTATCTGCTCCTATGGTTCACGATACTATCCCTGGATTTAAAATCCGTTCTTACCTTAAATATCCCCAATATCCATATTTGAGACTACCAAGTATCCAAAGTATTAAACGCAATGATATAGTTGTATTTAGCTGGCCTGCAGATACGGTCCGCCAATTTTTTGTACGTGAAAAAAGAGTTGATAAACCAATTGATAAAAAGTCTAATTACGTCAAAAGATGCGTTGGTATCCCAGGGGATACTCTTGAGATTAAAGACGGTTTTGTTTATGCTAATGGATTAAAAAATATTCTTCCAGAAAGGGCTAAAGTTCAATACACTTTTAATGCATATTCTAGTAAAGGTATTTCATCTCGAAAATTAATCTCTAAGGGATTTGAAGACTTTAATCGCACCTACAAAATTGAAAATATCACTGAAAATTCTTATCAGACAATTGTCCCGCATATAATTGGTAGAATTGGAAATACAGTCGAAAACTTTAAAGTCATTACCTCATCAAAAGGCCTACCCCCAGAAGTAATTCGTAAGACAGGGTTGAGGGTTAGTGAGATATTAGAACAAAAAAAAGAAATGAGTTTGACACTTGAAGAGTCTGCTATATTGAGAAAAATATCAGGTATTGACAGTGTAATTCAATCAATTAACAAAATTAAGGTTCCCAATGAAACTTTTTTTCCAAATAAGATAACTTATAATTGGAATGAAGATAATTTTGGACCATTATTGATTCCAAAAAAAGGAATGACTATTAATTTAAATCATAAAAATCTTCCACTTTATAAGAAAATCATAAATGAATATGAAGGAAATCAACTAGAAATTAAACCTTCTAAAATTTTAATAAATGGTGTTGATTCAGAACAATACACTTTTAAAAAAGACTACTATTGGATGATGGGTGACAATCGTCATAAATCAGAGGATAGTAGGTTTTGGGGTTTTGTTCCCGATGACCATATTGTTGGTAAACCTATATTCATTTGGTTTAGTATAAAGGGAATTAATGATGGAATAAAAAACTGGAAAATTAGATGGGACCGTGTATTTACTACGGTAGACGGTATTGGAAAAAGACGCTCTTATTTTCCTTATTTTTTAACAATATTAATTCTATGGCAAGGATTTGTTTTTTATCGAAAAAGAAAAAATAAATAACAGGAATGATTCCGATAATTTGTCCGGCTTACTTTCCAAATGTCAAATATTTTGCAAATCTTTTACAACAAAAATTCATTGTTTTTTCAGGCGATACATTTTATCAAAAGCAAACATTCAGAAATAGAACAGTGATCTATGGAGCAAATAAGGAATTAAATTTAATTATTCCAATACGGCATTGGAAAAAAGGGAAAAAGCCTATAGATAGTAAAATAAAAATTGCCTACGATATGGATTGGCAAAATCAACACTGGAAATCAATATGTTCGGCATATCGATCCTCTCCTTATTTCGAATTTTATGAGCATGAGATTGCACCTTTTTACAAGGAAGAAAAAGAAAACTTATTTTTATTTAATCTATCTATCATAGAAAAAGTGATGGCTCTAATAGATGAATCTTTCAAATATAAAATTAGTTCACTAAAGGGTTTCGATGTATATATAGATAAATTAATCGATCCAAAAATTAAACCGAAAACCAAATTTGAAAGCTATCCTCAGGTATTTGCTTCAAAATATGGCTTTATTCCAAATCTTAGCATACTTGATATTATTTTTAATCTCGGACCAAATAGTTCTAACTATTTAAGAAGACACTTTGCTGAAAATAAAAATTTTTATATCTGAAGCCTTGCAGAAATTGGCTTATGATCTGAAAGTTCAATATCATGAGTTATAAAATCTAATACTCTAATTTCTGGTGAAATAAAAATGTAATCAATTCTCAAAGGAAAGAATGGAAATTGATATGTTGATCCAAAACCACTGCCTTTTTGATTAAAAGCGTCTATACGATTTTTAGATAGATTTTTGTAACTCTCAGAAAAAGCATTATTATTTAAGTCTGTACAAATTATTTCAGGGAATTTATTTGAATTAGAAAGTAAATTAAATTCAAAAACTTGTTGTTTTTGAATTTTAAATACATTTTTAATTTTTGAACGAAATTTTTCAGAATAATTTGAGGATAATAAAGTGTCTTTAGAATTTATTCTTAAAGATTCGAAATGCAAGTTATATAAACGTAATGTATCTTGATTCAACAAGACGTCAGATTGCATTCCACCATTTGAAGAAGCTTTAAAGGATATTGTTTTAGAATTCACTAATGGATATTTAGAGATAATTGATGATCCTATTTTACCGTTAGGAACATAGGGTCTAAATATTTTGTATGGATAATTTTGAAATGATGGTGCAGTCTCTAAGGTATATTCCTGAAAACAAACTATATCAGGATTAACTTTTTTAATATAATTATCAATTAAACCCGGGATGTCTTTTATGTCTAACCAATCATAACGATTGAACGAGCGAACATTATAACTCATCAGAGTAATTCCTTTAGATGTTGTTATCCCATTAGATTTAAATTGATATAGTGATTGCCAAGACTCAAAACTTATTGAAAAAACAATAAAAAAAAGAAAAAATGGCCATTTAAAACTTAAAAACCAATAAAATGCTAAAATTATATTTATGCAACATAATATTGGAGTTCCCAATGAAAGAATTGGAAAATTAAAAGCCAAATTGAAAATATCCATTGCAATTAGCTGAAGAAGAAGAAAAAGAATATTAATAGTTAAAATTGAATTAAATAAAAAAGATTTTTTATCCATATTACCCCTCTAGTTCTTACCTGATTTATATAAAAAGTCTTTTTCATTTTGGGTAAGACTTTCATAACCAGATAGGCTAATTTTATCTAATATATCGTCTATTCGCTTTTGATTTGTGCTTTTAACAGAAGTGTTGTGATTTTTCTTTTTATTTGTTTCTTTTCTGTAAACAGCTCTAATTTTTGGTTTTTTTTTAAAAATATTGATCACTAAGTCAATTAAAATTCTGAAAGGTTTACCGATATCTTTTCCATTTTTAAGCTGTTTAACATAGTAAAAACCTAGAAATGCTCCACCAATATGAGCAAGATGCCCACCAGCGTTGCCATATGGAATTTGAACAACATCAATCAGAACAAATATCATTCCCAAATAACGAAGTTCCACATTAAATAAAATTAAACGAACTTCATAGTTTGGAGAATACGTTGCCATAAAAATAAACACAGCCATTACACCAGCAGAAGCTCCAATCATTGCAGTGGAAGAATTTTCAAATACAGGAAAGAATGTATAGCTTAGAATGAAGCTAACTCCTCCTACTAAAACTCCCAAAAAATAGACATTAAAAAAAGTTTTTGTAGTAAATAAATTCAAAAATAATCTAGAAGAAAAAAACAGTAAATACATATTCCAGAATAAATGAAAAAAGCCTGAATGTAGAAAACTATATGTAAGAATTGACCACGGTTTAAAAGCAAGATCTATTAAAGACTCAGATAATTCGAACCAATAGAAAAAGTCAGTAGAAGAGATATTAAACAAAAAGAAAATTGTTCTTAGGAACAAGGGTAATATAAAACAAATTATATTAATTAAAATAAGTTTTTCAGCACTGTTTAATTTTTGAATACGATAATAAAGCTGATCCCTAAAAGTCATATATCCCAACGATTTTTATTGAATTGATTTTTTTTCCAATACCAAATCATAATCAAACCTGTTATTGCTCCACCAATGTGAGCAAAATGTGCTATTGGTCCAATTGAATATGAAGTAAATCCAAAAAATAAATCTCCAAAAATCAATAGTGGAACAAGAATTTTTGCTTTTACAGGTATTGGTGGAAAAAGAAGCATTAACCTGGCGTTAGGAAAGAGAAAAGCAAATGCTACTAAAACCCCATATAGTGCTCCTGATGCACCGACCATAACCCCATTAAAAGCAGATAAGCTTGAAATTAATTTATCTCGTCCAATATTTTCTACTATTTCATAAGAGAGATCACTTGTTTGAAAAAAATTTATTATTTCTACACTATTTAAACCTTCTGCTAGTAAAAGATCAGTAACACCACTAATTTGATAATGATAAATAAACAATTGCAAAGCGGCAGCTCCAAATCCAGTGGATAAATAAAAGAAAATAAATTTGTTTCTACCCCACATTTGTTCAATTGGAGTACCAAACATATATAATCCAAACATATTAAAAAATATGTGTCCAAAATCTCCATGCATAAACATATGAGTCAGAGGTTGCCAGTATTGAAACTTTGGATTAGAGGGATAGTGAAGTGCAAAAAAATCGTAAACTAAATCACCTAAAGAAAGAGAAGCTACAAAAAAAATAGCGTTGATAATCAAAAGATGTTTTACCGTCTCAGTTATATTCCGCATTAGTTTAATTTTTTTTCAATTTCGGACTTTTCTAAAGAAATAAATATTGACCTGTTAAAGGGAGATACACTGGTCTCTTTACAGCCAAAAAAATCATCTAAAAGAACTTGCTGTTCAATTGGAGTTAAAAGATCTCCGGATTTTATCGACAAAGTCTTTGCCAGGGTCTTTGCAATTTGATCAGCTTGACTAAGATACTCAACAGATTGGGGTGAATTTTCTCCAGAAAGTAATTTTTCGATTATCGATTCTATTTTAGAATGTGGACAATGCTCTGGACTTCCTACTACAACTAATTTTTTTTTATTTTTTAATTCCATCTGAAAACCCAAAGCTAAAAGAATTTCTTTATTCTGATTAAATTCTTCAATTTGTTGTCCATTTAATTCAACTTCTAAAGGAAATAGCAACTGTTGGCTTAAACTGGTTTTTGAAGTAATAGAAGCCAAAAATCGCTCATATAAAATTCGTTGGTGAGCTCGCTTTTGATCTATAAGTAGTATACTAGTTTGCAGAGGACACACTATATATTTGGAAAATAATTGAAAAAACCGAGAGCTTTGTGGAACATTTATTATGTTATCCGATTCAATATCTTGATGATCAGTTTTTGAATTAACTTCAGGAAGTAATCCCTCTCTTTCATCATTATTTTGTTTAGAAGAAAAAGATGGGTCCTTAAATGGATTAAAACTTGAATCTACTTCAATATGAGGAATTATGGGTGTTTTTTGCTTAAAATTATATGGTATATCCAAATCTGTATTTTGATTGAAATCTATAGTCGGTATTACTTGGAAAATACCCAGGCTGTGTTTCACAGCCGAACGTAAAATAGCATAAATACTCTGCTCTTCCTCAAATTTAATTTCTGTTTTGGTAGGATGTATATTTATATCTATTGTTTTAGGATCAACATTGAGATATAAAAAGTACCCTGGGTGATATCCTGGCCGTAATAATCCGTCAAATGCACTATTCACAGCATGATGTAAGAATGGACTTTTAATAAAACGATTATTAACAAAGAAAAACTGTTGCCCTCGTGTTTTTTTTGAAAACTCTGGTTTAACAACAAATCCGTTTAATTTAGCTAACGAGGTTGACTCTTTGGTTGGAACGAGTTGATTATCCCATTTAGAACCAAAAATAGAAACAATTCTTTTTCTAAAGTTTGATAATTCCAAATCAAATAGCTCATTGCCATTATTAAAAAAAAGGAAATTTATTTCCGGGTGAGCCAAAGCGACTCTTTGAAATTCATCAATTATATGCCTGAGTTCTACAGTATTTGACTTTAGGAAGTTTCTTCTTGCTGGAATATTGAAAAATAAATTTTTAACTTCAATAGATGTTCCCTGAGGTTTGGTTGATAAGCTTTGATCTTTTATTTTACTACCCTCAATTTTAATGCACTGTGAAACCTCTTGACCGGAAGTTCTTGTGTGAGTTTCTACATTTGAAATCGCAGCTATTGAAGCTAAAGCTTCACCTCTAAAACCTTTAGTATTCAATGCAAATAAATCTTCAGCAATATTAATTTTTGATGTTGCATGTCTTTCAAAAGCTAATTTGACATCTGACTTATTCATACCTAATCCATTATCAATAACTTGAATTAGAGTTTTACCAGCATCCTTTAAAATTAATTGAATTGTTGATGCTTTAGCATCAACAGCATTTTCTAATAACTCTTTAACCACAGAAGCAGGACGTTGAATTACCTCTCCTGCTGCTATTTGATTGGCTACGTGATCTGGTAAAAGAGAAATTCTAGGGATCATTGATTATTTTACTGAAAAAATGCTTAAATCAAAATCAAGAATATATAGGCAAGTTAAAACAAGAATTAATACAATAATTAACAACCTAAGGGAAATTGAGTGATTTTTTCGGGTGCGCATTTGAACTCTAGCTTCATTCCATTGGTGCCCAAAATCATTGTTGTTATGAGTATCTCTATATTTTGAAAATTTATTGTCAAACTCATAAATATTCCCCTTATCTTTTCCTTTAAAGTATCTCGGAGTATAATTATATCTTCTGTTTTTACGAAGTTTTAATAGATTCGATTTTAACATAATTCAAATGTACAAGAAACCTATAAAATTATAAACTCTTGTTAAAAAAACTTAGGCTTGTTTTGAATGAAAGTTTGCCATTTTGATAGCGGCAATTGCAGCCTCTTCTCCTTTATTACCAAATTTTCCTCCACTGCGTTCTTTGGCTTGATTTAAATTATCATCTGTCAATACGCAAAAAATCACGGGTACTTTGGAATTTATGTTGAGATCTTTAATTCCTTGAGCAACAGAATTACAAATAAATTCAAAATGTTTAGTCTCTCCTTTAATAACGCTTCCTATTGCAATTACGGCATTTGGATTTTCCTCTTGGGCTTTTTTTGATCCATAAATCAACTCAAAACTACCAGGAACCATTGATAATTTTATGTTTTTTGGATTGACACCCTTTTCAATTAATGTTTTCTTAGCTCCTTTAAGAAGTGATTGGGTAATATCAAGATTCCACTCAGAAACAACCAGATGAATATGAAATGGACTACCATCAGGAATATTAGCATCAGAAAAGTTATTCAATTCTGATGACATTTTAATCTATTATTGATTTGATCTTCGCTATTTGAACGGAAACCATATTTGCTTCACGTGATTCTTTAAACTCTTTTTTAATTCTCTCTAGATAAGCTAGCGCTTGTTTATTCTTCCCTAACTTAAAACCAATCATAGCAGCTTTGTATAAAAATTTTGGTGTACTGTACACATTATTGTTAATATTGAATGCAGCAATATAATAGTCAAGTGCTCTCTCTGGCTGATCCATCTGCGCAAAAGCATCTCCAATAGAGCCCTTGGCTAGTGCTCCAAGTAAAACATCTTCAGAATTGAATTGATCTAGATAAGTAATAGCATTTTGGTAGTCTTTTATATTTAAATAGGACATACCAGCGCTATATGTAGCTAATTTTGCAGCGGTTGTCCCTTCATAATTTTCAATAATATCTAAAAAACCATATTTCCCTTCTCCCCCATTTAGAGCTCTTTTGTAGAGAGAATCCGAATCTTCACTGTTTACGGCCAGTTCAAAATAAAACTGAGCCTGATTTAATTCACTAATAGCTTCCTTTGTTTTAGGCTCTATCACATAATTTTGATAACCTAGATAAGCTAAAACACCAACAGCAACTATCCCGATAAAGGTTAATATTATATTTTGATATTTAACGACCCATTCTTCTGTTTTTGATGCTGTTGTATCGAGAGTTTCAAAAACTTCAGCGGTTGTACTTTCTTGAACTGATTCAGTTCGACTTGAAGGAGTTATTGATTTTTTAGATCCTCTTTTTTTGTATGTTGCCATTTTAAAAATGATTTAGCGCACAAAATTACTCTTTTTATTCTAATTCAAAAAACCGTTCGCTAGCTTCTAAGTTATTATTTTTGTCTAATATGTACTTAAAACAACTAACCTTAACACAATACAAAAATATTAGTTCTAAAACTTTTAACTTTAGTCCTAAGATAAATTGTTTTATAGGAGATAATGGAATTGGTAAGTCAAACATTATAGATTCGATATACCATTTGGCATTTGGTAAAAGCTATTTTAATCCAATAGCAATCCAGAACATACAACATAATAAAGATTTTTTTGTTATTGAAGGAAGATTTGAAAAAAAGGGTAAAAAGGAGAAAATAATTTGCTCCCTAAAAAAAGGTCAAAAAAAAATTATAAAACGTAATGGAAAAACTTATAAAAAACTTTCAGAGCACATTGGGCTTATCCCCTCCGTAATAATATCTCCCGCTGATAGTGATCTAATCTCAGATGGTAGCAGCGCACGAAGAAAATTTATGGACGGAGTTATCGGACAAATTGATACTGCTTTTCTTCAAGATTTACTTGAATACAATAAGATAATTTCTCAGCGTAATGCTCTACTTAAATACTTTGCATTAAATAATACATTTGATCAAGAAACACTATATATTTATGATCATCAGCTTATAAAAAGAAGTGATCCAATTTATAAAAAAAGATTGACTTTCATGAAAAGTTTCGTCCCAGTATTTAACTATCATTATAAAAACATAAGTGAGGGGAAGGAGAATATAAGTCTTGAATATGTAAGTCAATTACATGAAAAATCTCATGAAGAGCTTCTGAAGAATAGCCTGCCAAAGGACAGGATTATTCAACATACAACCCAAGGAGTTCATAAGGATGATATAAATTTTTTATTGGAAGGGCAGCCAATAAAAAAATTTGGGAGTCAGGGACAGCAAAAGACTTTTTTAGTTGCATTGAAATTTGCCCAGTTTGATTTTCTAAAGAAGCAAATTGGCGCCTCCCCCATTCTTTTACTGGACGATGCTTTTGATAAATTAGATCAAAAAAGAGTAACCCAAATAGTGTCACTTGTTGATCAAGATGATTTTGGACAAATCTTTATAACAGATACACATGAGCAGAGAACAATTGATGCTTTGGGAGAGACTAAATCTAATTATCAAATTTTTAAAATTTAGATTTTGAAAATTCATCTTATTTATTTTTCATTTTTACTTTTTTTTAATTGTATCTCTTCTCATTCAATTGAAATCGAAAAATTAAATGGTTATTGGGAGATTGATTATGTTAATCAAAGAAAAGAGAAGTTTGAACCAAAAGGCAATAGTCCTTTGTATGATCATTATTCCCTCGAATATCCAAATGGTATGCTAAATAAGGTCGAAATGCGATTAGATAGATTCATCTATTCATCAAAAGATATTGCTAATTTTAGAATTGAAAAGTTGGACAAAATATATTACATTAGATTTAAATCTCGCTGGAGCGAATGGTCAAAACAAATCAAACATTTGGATAGTCATAAGCTCATTTTAGAGCATAATAAAAGGACATTTCACTATAAACGCCCAGACTTTTTTGAATTTATAAATGATGAAACAGGACAATAAATTTAAAATTAAGTCTATAAAAGATGTTTTAAAAGAAGTGATTACTCAAAAACCTCTGATAAAAGGTGTCCAAAATGTTCGAATATGTAATTCTTGGGCAGAAGTGATGGGAGAAAACATTCAAAAGTATACAACGCAAGTTCGTTTTTCACATAATATCCTATTTGTAAGCCTAAAGTCTGCGCCGCTAAAAATGGAATTAAAATTTAATATTGATGTAATAAAAGCGCGTCTAAACAAACATCTGGGTAAAGAATTTATCAAAAAAATCGTTTTGAATTAAAAGCGTTCGCGCCCCGCAAAGTGGAATGAAGATTCAATTTCTGCATTTTCATCACTGTCTGAACCATGAACTGCATTTTCACCAATTGATGTAGCATAAAGCTTTCGAATTGTGCCTTCTGCAGCTTCAGATGGATCGGTAGATCCAATTAGATTTCTAAAACTATTTACAGCATCTTTCTTTTTTAAAACAGCAACCACAATTGGCCCCCTAGACATAAAAGATACTAAATCATTGAAAAAAGCTCGCTCTTTATGTATTTCGTAAAAACGTTTAGCATCGTTTAGGGAGAGTTGGGTTAGTTTTAAAGCTTTAATTTGAAAACCTGAAGATAATATTTTTTGAAGAATATTTCCGATATGGCCGTTTTCCACAGCATCAGGTTTGATCATCATTAATGTTGTATTTGACATTTTTTTTTTTTTTGAAATTACTAAATGTATTTTTAAACATTATAGAATGCCTCAAAGATTTTTGAAATTACACAAAAAAGTCTTGAGTCTTTTATCAACTATTCGAAAATAGTATATTCGCAGTAATATGATTGATGACTTTATCCAAAATCTAAAAGAAAGTTTAGCAAAACCAAAAAAGGCAATTATTATACCCCATAGAAATGCAGATGGAGATGCACTTGGAAGCTCATTAGCATTAAAACTTTTTTTACGTCAAAAAGGCCACGAAGTTCATGTAGTCTCACCAAATGATTACCCTTCATTTCTAAAATGGCTCCCAAGAGAAAGTGAAGTTTTGAAATACAGTCGAACCCCAAAACTTGCTCGTGATAATATTCGAAAAGCCGATTTGATTTTCACATTAGATTTTAATTCCTTAAGTCGAATTGAGGATTTAACAAGTATTGTCAAAAATGCAAGAGGAGATAAAATCATGATTGATCATCACGAAGATCCTGAGGATTATGCTTTATTTAAATATTCAGACACTTCAATGAGTTCTACTTGTGAGATGGTTTATAATGTAATTAATTTAATAGATCAGACTCAATTTAATATAGAAATTGCAAGCTGCCTTTATACTGGAATAATGACCGATACAGGTTCATTTCGATATCCTTCAACTACCCCAAAAACTCATAAAATAATTGCTCACCTTATAGAAATTGGAGCAAATGGTGCTGAAATTCACCAAAAAATTTATGATAGCTCATCTTTTAATAGACTTAAACTTTTGGGTATTACACTTTCCAATTTGATTAAAATCCCAAATTGTCCTGTTGTATATATGACACTTAGTCAGAATGAATTAAAATCATGTGGTTTTAAGAAAGGAGATACTGAAGGTTTTGTTAATTATGGTCTAACATTAAAGGATGTGATTTTCTCATGTATAATGATTCAAAATGAAAATGAAGGAAAAATAAAAATGTCTTTTCGTTCCCAAGGTGATTTCTCTGTGAATGACTTCGCTAAGACCTATTTTAGTGGAGGTGGACATAATAATGCAGCTGGAGGAATGTCTTTTGACAATATGCAGGATACTATAGAAAGATTCAAAAAAGCAGTCAATGAAGTTTCTTTAAGACTAAAATGACGATTTGTAATTATGAAACTATTTGTTTTTCTATTTGTTTTTTTGATTTTTATTTCACAATCCTGTGAAGAAAATAAAACTCGATACCCACTAAACAAAAAAAAAGATGTTTTTTTAAAATCTTCCGCTCACAGGAACAAAGCACTATATTCAAGTGAAGAATTTTTAATAAAAAAAGCTGCTAAATTAGACAGTTTGAACAAGTACCATATATCAGATGCAGGTTTTTTATATGCCAAAATAAAATCAACAAATAAAAACTTTCCGCTTCCTGAAAAAGGTGAAAGGGTTCAATTCAAATATCAAATTGAGGATTTAGATAAAAATATAATCTATAGTTATAAAGAATTGGGTATTGTTGAGTATCTGATTGATCAAGAAAATCTTTTACCTGCCTTAAGAGAGGGAATACGATTAATGCGTCCCATGGAAATTGCTGTATTTCTTTTTCCTTCCTACCTTTGTTACAGTTATCAAGGAGATGGGATTAAAATAGATAGAAATCAACCGTTACGTTTCACCATCGAACGAACATCAATCAAAAATTAAAATATGAGAAAAACTATTCTAACAATATTAATAATTAGCTTAATAACTGCCTGCAATAATAATTACCCAAACTTAGATTCAGGACTTTATGCCAAAATTTCAACTGAAAAAGGTTCTATTATTATTAAACTTGAAATGGAAAAAGCACCTATTACTGTAGCTAACTTTGTTTCTCTAAGCGAAGGAGAAAATCCAAAGGTTAATGAGGAATATAAATCAAAAAAGTTTTATAATGGCCTTAAGTTTCATAGAGTAATTCCTGACTTTATGATTCAAGGAGGTGACCCTTTAGGATTAGGTTCAGGTAGTCCTGGTTATAGTTTTGATGATGAATTTAGCGACTTGACTCATAGCGGTCCTGGAATTTTATCGATGGCTAATAGCGGACCTGCAACTAACGGAAGTCAGTTTTTTATAACCCACAAAGCAACTCCTTGGTTGGATGGAAAACATACAGTTTTTGGTCAAGTAGTAGAAGGACAAAAAATTGTAGATAGTATTGAGAAAAATGACATTATTAATGAAATTAAAATCATAAGAAAAGGATCTGAGGCAGATAATTTTAACGCCCCAGAATTATTTGCAGAATATTTTAAAGCTCGTGAAAAATCTGAAATTGATGCTTTTGCTTCACTAACAGAGGGTATGAAAAAAACAGAAAGTGGTTTGTATTATAAAATCACAAAACAGGGTTCAGGTTCTTTCCCTAAAACAGGTTCTAAAGTTTCTGTACACTATGAAGGAAAACTAACAGATGGAAGAGTTTTCGATTCTTCTTTTCAACGCGATGATCCAATTTCATTTTCTGTTGGTATAGGTCAAGTAATCAAAGGGTGGGATGAAGGAATTATGCTTCTTAATAAAGGCGCCAGTGCTATACTAGTAATCCCAAGTAATTTGGGCTATGGATCCAGAGGAGCTGGAGGTGTTATTCCTCCTAATTCAACATTAATTTTCGAGGTAGAACTTCTCGATATAGAGCAATGAAATATTTTAATGGCCAAGTTAAAACTTAGCCATTTTTTATTTTATGAATAAAATCTATATAATTCTTATTGGACTAATACCTGTACAATTGGTAGGGTTAATATTTATTAAAAATCATCCTTTATTAATTGAAATATACTATAGCCAAAAGTTTTATCCCATTCTCTTTGATTTTTATCGTTTTTTCTTTAAAAAAATCCCTTTTTCAATCGGCGATATATTTTATGCCATTATTATCATGCATATCTCTTATGAGATTATTATGACCTTTAAAAGGAAAAAGATAAAATGGGTTGATACACTAAAAAAAACACTAAGTATATTTTCCATAATCTTTTTAGCATTTAACCTTAACTGGGGGTTAAACTATTATCGCATTCCGTTGCACAAAAAACTTAATTACAATGTTGAGTATGATCTATCACAACTAGAAAAAACTTTTGAAATTTTGGTAACTGCATCTAATAACCTACATAAAAAATTAAGTAATGCTGATACAGTTCCGGTAAGAATATCATATTCTAAAGATTTTATTGTTCAAAAAATTGAAGAAGAATTTGATTTTGAATTGAATGAATTAAAACCAAATCCATATTTGAAAAACTCTCTCTGGGGAACATTATTGAGTTATATGGGTTACGCAGGATATTTGAATCCTTTTACACTAGAGTCCCATGTCAATAATAAAATTCCAAAGTTAGATTATATAGTTACTTCAGCTCACGAAATGGCCCACCAGTTAGGAATTGCATCCGAAAGCGAGGCTAATTTTATTGCATTTTATAACTGCATAAACCATTCTGATCCATTTATTCAATATTCGGGCTATACTTTTGCTCTTCGCTATTGCTATTCTGAATTGTATAAATTGAATCCTAAAAAAGCAAAAGAAAAAATTAAAGTTTTAAAATCGGGTGTTTTCAATAACCTCTTGGAGGTTTCAAATTTTTGGAGACTATACAAAAATCCTTTTCAGCCAATAATAAAAAAAGGTTATGATTCTTACCTAAAGGCAAATGGACAAAAAAAAGGGATTAAAAGCTATAATGATATGGTAAGTCTGGTTATTTCTTATTTGGAGATTTAATGTCCTAGATTTGTTTAAAAATATTAATTTTCTTTTATAATAATTTTTTAAAAAATTTTAAATTTTGAAATACTTGAGTAGCCCCAACAACTATGAATTAAAGCGCCTTCGTTTATTATTTGAAAAATCAAAAGAGCGTAAAAAAGAAGGTCTTTTTGTAATTGAAGGCTTAAGAGAAATAGAAAAAGCTGTTTTGGGAGGATACAAAATAAAAACTATTTTTATCCGGGAAGGCAGTGAATCATTTTACTCAGAAATTTTAAAAAAATCAAAAACTGAACTTAGTTTTTGTGTTGAAAAATCTGTTTTTGACCGCATTAGTATGCGTTCTGGATCTGAAAAAATAATCGCTATCGCTAATACTAAAATTCACACTTTGGAACATCTTAATCATTCGAATAATGGCATTGTATTAGTAGTTGAAGCTCCAGAAAAACCAGGGAATATTGGTGCGCTCTACAGAACTGCAGCTGCAGCAAAAATTAGCTCAATTATTATTGCTAATCCAAAAACCGATTTTTATAATCCAAACAGTATTCGCTCTAGCTTAGGTAGTATTTTTTTAGTGCCAACAGCAATAGCTCCTTCGTCCAAGGTAATAAGCTACTTAAAAAATAAATTTTATAAAATTTTAACTGCTACCGTAAAACCTAATGCTTTGAACTATCTTAAATGTTCCTTTAAAAGACCATGTGCAATAATCATGGGTGCAGAAAGCACTGGACTGAGCTCTCCTTGGATAGCTGCGACCGATCAAAATTTAATTATCCCAATGCATGAGTCTGTAGATTCATTAAATCTATCTGTTTCTGCGGGGATACTCATGTATGAAGCTCAGAGCAGAAATAATAAACTTGAAAAAAACACAATTCTTTAGTATCTTTCAGGTACAATGATTATTGATCAATTAACAGAAAACAAAGCGATTGCCAAGCAGTACAAAGAACTCTTGCGTATTAGTTATCAAACACTAAGTGAGACAGACAAAAAGATTATTCGACTTGCATTTGATATGGCTGTTGAAGCTCACAGCAATCAAAGAAGAAAATCTGGTGAAGCTTATATTTTTCATCCAATCAATGTTGCTAAGATTGTAGCTGAGCAAATTGGCCTTGATGCCACTTCAATATGTGCTGCATTATTACATGATGTTGTAGAAGACACTAAATTTTCTATTGAAGATATTGAACGTAATATCGGAACTGATGTGGCAAAAATTGTCCATGGTTTAACAAAAATCTCCAGTCTTAAAAAAGATAAAAATATCTCTCTCCAAGCTGAAAATTTTAGAAAAATGCTTCTTACTCTTAATGATGACGTACGTGTAATCATCATTAAAATTGCGGATCGATTGCATAATATGCAAACTATGGATGCTATGCCAGAATACAAACAGGTTAAAATAGCTTCTGAAACCCTCTACATATATGCTCCTTTAGCACACAGAATTGGCCTATATAATGTAAAAACAGAATTGGAGGATTTAAGTCTCAAATATACTGAACCCAAAAGATACGAGTCCATTAAACTTAAAATTGAAGAAACTAAGGGAGCTCAAGAGAGTTTCATCAAAACCTTTTCCAAGTTTTTAAAACACGAGCTCAGCAAAGAACGTTTTAAGTTTGAAATTAAAGGAAGGAATAAGTCTATTTATTCTATTCATCGTAAAATGCTAACCAAAAATATTTCGTTTGAAAAGATCTATGACAAATTTGCATTGAGAATTATATATAAAAGCAACAAGAATAATGAAAAATTTCTTGCATGGAAGATATATTCTATAATAACAGATCACTTCACCCCAAACCCTACCAGACTCAGGGATTGGATTTCTGCTCCAAAGTCAACTGGTTACGAAGCTCTTCATATTACTGTAATGGGTCCTTCTAATAAATGGGTGGAAGTTCAAATTCGATCAGAAAGAATGAATGAAATTGCAGAAAAGGGTTATGCTGCCCATTATAAGTATAAACAAGGGAATCAAAAAGATATTGGAATTGAAAGCTGGCTTAATCGTATTCAGGAGGTATTGGAAAACAACACAGGGAATGCTGTTGACTTTGTCGAAGATTTCAAACTAAATCTTTATGCTGAAGAGATTTTTGTTTTTACACCTCAAGGCGACTTAAAATCACTCCCACAAGGATCTACTGCTTTAGACTTTGCTTTTTTTATTCATACCGAGATTGGAAAAAAAACAAGGGGAGTCAGGGTAAATGATCGGCTGGTGCCGTTGAGTAAAGTGTTAGAAAGCGGTGATCAAATTGAGGTCATTACTTCAGATAAAATTAAACCGTCAAAAAACTGGTTAGATTTCGTTGTTACATCAAGAGCTCGTTCAATAATAAAATCTTCAATTAATGATGATAAAAAAATACACGCTGAAGATGGAAAGGAAATTTTAAGAAGAAAACTCAAATCACTTAAAATTCCTCTAAACGATAAAACAATCAGGCAAATGTTATTGTTTTTTAAGTTAGATAACAGTCAAGACCTATATTACAGAATAGGGATTGGATCAATGGATAATAAAAAACTTAAAGCTTTTGCAAATGATTATAATAACACTTTACTGAACTTCTTTAAGAGACGAGTAAATAAGTCTCAGAAAAACACTAATGTAGACAATGATAAAATCACAGAAAAATATGATACGCTTGTTTTTGGAAAAGAAAAAGAAACACTTGCCCACAGCTTTGGTAACTGTTGCAATCCCATTCCAGGAGATTCTGTATTTGGATTTATTACTGTGAATGAAGGGATAAAAGTCCATAATAAAGAATGTCCAAACTCTCTTGCACTTCAATCTAACTTTGCTTACAGAGTAATCTCAGCAAGATGGGTAGATTCAAGCTCTGAAGAATATAATGCTATTTTAAAACTTACTGGAATCGACAAAAAAGGTCTTGTTAATGAGGTTTCAAGGACAATTTCGAATAATATGAATGTTAACATAAACAAAATAAACTTTGATACTGAGGATTCCTTTTTTACAGGTGAAATCCATGTAAGTGTTCCCAACAAAAATATTTTGAATAAATTGGTTCAAAACCTATCTAGAGTAAATGGTATTGATAAAATTGTTAGAGAATAGGGCTTAATAACTATATTTGCGATTAATGAACGTGGAAAAATCAAATCAAGATATCGTTAAGGAAGTTTTTGTTAGCTTCCTAGATCATAATGGACATCGAAAAACCCCTGAGCGTTTTGCAATCTTGTTTGAAATATACGACAGTAAGGAGCATTTTGATATAGAGTCACTTTACATCAAAATGAAGAATAAAAACTATAGGGTGAGTAGAGCCACACTTTACAATACAATTGAACTTCTTTTAGAATGTGGATTGGTTCGTAAACACCAATTTGGCAAAAATCAATCTCAATACGAAAAGTCTTATTTTGATCATCAGCATGATCACTTTATCTATACAGATACGGGAGAAGTAAAGGAGTTTTGTGATCCAAGAATTGAACAAATAAAAAATACTATTGAAGAAGTATTTGATGTAGAAATACACAACCACTCATTATACTTTTATGGTACAAAAAAAAATAAAAAATCCTGAAATAAATGGCGGTAGACTTGCTACTAGGGCTTCAATGGGGAGATGAAGGAAAAGGAAAAATAGTAGATGTACTAACTTCTTCGTATGATATAATTGCTCGCTTTCAAGGTGGGCCTAATGCAGGGCATACACTCGAATTTGAAGGAAATAAACATGTTCTTCATACAATTCCCTCAGGAATATTTCATCCTAAAGCTATAAATCTAATTGGTAATGGAGTCGTTATAGACCCTATAATATTCATTAAAGAAATTGAAGGGCTAAAACCTTATAATATTGACTTTAATGAAAAATTATTAATTTCAAAAAAAGCTCATCTAATACTACCTACCCATCGTCTATTAGATGCTGCATCCGAAGCATCAAAAGGGAAAGCAAAAATAGGTTCAACATTGAAGGGAATTGGCCCAACATATATGGATAAAACTGGGAGAAATGGAATTCGTGTTGGGGATATTTTGGCATCTAATTGGGAAGAAAAATATAAGCATCTCAGCATCAAGCATTTAAATATGTTAAAAAGTTATAATATATCGATTGACTATGATTTAGATGACCTCGAAAGTGAATTCTTTTCAAGTATTGAGAATTTGAAAAAATTTAAGTTAGTAGATAGCGAACAATATCTAATCGATGCGCAAAAAGAAGGAAGTAAAATTTTAGCAGAAGGTGCGCAAGGATCACTTTTAGATGTTGATTTCGGAACATATCCTTTTGTTACCTCGTCAACTACAACTGCCGCAGGAGCTTGTACTGGACTCGGAGTAGCTCCAAATAAAATCAATGAAGTTTTTGGTATTTTTAAGGCTTATGCTACCAGGGTGGGAAGTGGTCCATTTCCCACGGAGCTATCTGACAGTATTGGAAAAACTATGGCTAAAGTGGGTAATGAGTTTGGTTCTACGACTGGAAGAGCAAGACGATGTGGCTGGATTGATCTCGTAGCTTTGAAATATTGTATCAATATTAATGGAGTAACTCAATTAATGATGATGAAAAGTGATGTGCTTTCTGGTTTTAATAAAATTAAAGTCTGTACCGCTTATCAAACTGAAAAAGGTATAATAGATTATTTACCATACGGAATTTCAAATAAAGAAGTTGCACCAATCTTCGAAGAGCTTCCTGGCTGGAAAGAAGATCTAACAGATATGACTAATCTAGACGAATTCCCAGTAAATTTTAATAATTATATTTCTTATTTGGAAAAAGCCTTAAACACACCTATAAAAATAGTTTCAGTAGGTCCGGACAGAAAACAAACTATTTTCAGATAAGAACCTTCAATATGTACATGACATATCGTATTGCATTAATCTTTATTCTTACCGCAATTACTCAATTAAAAGGACAAGAAGAAAAAACCATTGAGATTCGCCAAGCTGGAGGGTCAAAGCAGGATCAAGATGCGTTTCCTGGAGCAAATATTTTATTCAAAAATTTAGACAAGCGGGTCATCCTTTTCCATGATGGAGCATTAATAGAATCTGATTTAGCCTACTTCTATGCTAAAGAAAATTTTTTTAAAGCCACAGGAGATGTAATCTTCACTCAAGGAGATAGTTTAAGATTGACATGCAATATAATTGAATATAACGGTAATACAAAAGTTGCATTAGCTAAAGGTGATGTATTTTTAAAACGCCCTGACATGTCATTAAAGACAGAAAAGTTAAATATAGATCGTGTAAAAAATGAAGCATTTTATAATTCAAAAGGTGTAGTAATTGACAGCTCTAGTACTCTTACTAGTAATCAAGGCATATATTTTATTAACAAAAAAAAGTATAGGTTTAAATCAAATGTGATAATTGATAATCCTGAATATGAAGTAAATTCTGATCAACTTGATTATTACACTGAGTTAAATCAAGCATATTTATACGGAGACTCTAGTATCATTGGTGATACTTATACTATAAAATGTGAAAGAGGCTTTTATGACCTAGACAGGGAAAAGGGAGTATTTAAAAAAAATGCTACACTTTACTATGACAATAAAATTATTAAAGGAGATAGTCTATATTTTGAGAGTGAAAAAAATTATGCAGCTGCAACAAAAAATGTAAGCATCGTTGACTCTTTAAATAGCTCAATAATTACAGGTCACTACGGTGAAATTTTTAAGGATAAAGACTCTGCAATAATTACACGAAGAGCCCTAGCAATCAATATAATCGACAATGATTCTCTTTTTATTCATGCAGATACACTAGTTGCAACTGGTCCTGAACAAAGACGTATACTTAGAGCATACTATGATGTGAGGATTCTAAAAAGTGACTTACGTGGTGTTTCAGATTCACTTTATTTAGATGAATCAATTGGTTTAACAAAACTTCTAAACAAGCCTCTTTCAAATCAACAAGAACAGATATTTACTGAAGTCGAGCGTAACTTAAATAACCCTGTATTATGGTTTGATAAAAGTCAAATGTCAGGTAATCAAATTCTTTTAATTTCAAATACTGACACTAACAAATTAGACTCCTTGAAAATCCTTAATAACGTATTTATTATTGAAAAGGATACTTTAAGTATTGATGGATATAATCAAATTAAAGGTGGAATTCTAGATGGCAATTTTAAAGAAGGTAAGCTCGATAATATTTTAATCACTAAGAATACAGAAATGGTTTACTACCTGTATAATGACGAAGATTTTCAATTAATTGGAATTGATAAGACTACTTGTAGTGCTTTAAAAATGAATTTTGATGATGGTGAAATCAGTGACATTACTTTTTTAGTAGCTCCAGATGGTGATGTTTATCCAGAAGATGATCTTCCAATCAACGAAAGAACATTGAAAGGTTTTGCTTGGAGAAAAAAAGAGCGTCCAGAAAGTGTAAATGATTTATTTGATAAAAACGACAAAGAGGATCAATTTCCTTCTATTTTAAAATTTAAATACCCAGACACTGGTGGAGGTAAAGTCCCTGTCAATTAGTAGATACTATGGAAAATTTAGAAAAAGATTTCTTAAAGTATCAGGCTATGACAACTCCTCACCCCCTTGCACTTGAGATTAAAAGGGCTAAAGGGGTTTATATTACTTCTACAAATGGAAAAAAATATTTAGATTTTGTAGCAGGGGTTTCTGCTTGTAGTTTAGGACATAGACATCCGAAGGTAATTTCCGCAATTCGTAAACAAATTAATAAGTATATGCATGTAATGGTTTATGGAGAATTTGCTCAGCAACCAACAGTTCAATTGTGTAAAGAACTTGTGTCAATTCTACCCAAAAATCAACAAAGTATTTTTCTTACAAATTCTGGAACGGAAGCAATTGAAGGAGCAATGAAATTAGCTAAAAAGGCTACCAGTCGAAATGAATTGATCGGATCATTCAAAAGTTATCATGGGAGTACTCAGGGGGCACTGAGTCTTTTAGGCTTGGAAAATCAAAAAGAAGGTTATCGTCCTTTAATTCCTGGCTCACGCTTTATCCGATTTAATGATTTAGAAGATTTGAATCTAATTACCACTAAAACAGCTGCTGTAGTTCTAGAAACGATCCAAGGGGGAGCTGGATTTGTCCTGCCTAAAAATGATTATCTTAAAAAAGTAAAGAAACGATGTGAAGAAGTAGGTTCATTGCTTATTCTAGATGAAATTCAACCAGGATTTGGACGTACAGGTTCTTTTTTTGGTTTTGAACATTATTCTGTTGAACCTGATATTGTAGTTATGGGAAAGGGTATGGGAGGTGGACTTCCTGTTGGTGCTTTTTCTGCTTCATCTCTATTAATGAAGGTTCTAATGGATAATCCAAAATTAGGACATATAAGTACTTTTGGAGGTAATCCGGTGGTTGCTGCTGCATGTCTAGCAACACTCCGTGAATTAAGAGATTCAAATATAATCCGCCAAATTAAAAAAAAAGAAGCTCTTTTTAGAGATGAATTAAAGCATGAAAAAATTAAAGAAATTAAAGGTAAAGGTCTAATGCTTGCAATAATATTAAAAGATTCAGATACCGCTAATAAAGTTGTCTTAAGGTGCATGGATAAAGGGCTACTACTTTTTTGGTTACTATGGGAAAAGAAAGCTGTCCGTATATCTCCACCCCTAATTATTAAAGAGAAGGAAATTCGAAAAGGTTGTGCCATTATAAGGGATGTTTTAGATAATATTTAAAAATTATATGTTAACTATTTTGTTAAAAACAATATGAGTTACAATGGATTTACTCTAATAGGAGTTTCTATTTTTAAATAAATAATTTAGACAACATATATGCTAAATTACAATTCTGAAGAAACACAATCATCCGTATTGAAATTTGAGCAAATGCTCAAAACCAACCTAATTTATTTCTTTGATGCACAAGAATTTGAAGATATAATTATTCATTATCTAGGGTTTGGTGAAAATCAACTCGCTAAAAAAGCATTAAAACTTGCTCTTGAACAACACCCTAGTAGCTACGAACTAATGTTATTACAAAGTGAGATATTTATTTTGGAAGAAAAATATGAGTTAGCGCTTGAAGTACTTGAGTATGTTGAAAAAATAAATCCATTTGATGAAGAAATTGCTTTACAGAAAGCAAGTATTTCATCTAAAAAGGGTGACCACAAAACATCGATTAATCAATTACATCAGGCATTAAGTATTTCAGAAGACCCCTTGGAAATTTGGAATCTTCTAGGTATGGAGCATTTATTAGCAGAGGAATTTAAAGAAGCTTCATTTTTTTTTAAAAACTGTTTAGATGAAAATCCAGAAGATTATCCCTCTCTTTACAACTTACTTCATTGCCATGAACAGTTAGGACAAGTTGAATCAGCTATATCTTGTCTAAATAAAGTTCTTGAATTTGATCCATATAGCGAGATCGCCTGGCTACAATTAGGTAAAATACTAGTCAAATCCGGGAAAATTAAAGAGGCTCTCTCTGCTTTTGATTTTGCAATAATAAGTGATGACTCTTTTTCAGGTGCTTACATTGAAAAGGGTATTTTATTAGAATCTATCGGTAGAATTAATGAAGCCATTGAAAATTATGAAGTTGCCATGAAAACTAATGACCCAACCTCATTTATCCATAAATGTCTTGGAAGGTGTCATGAGAGTTTAGGAAATTATGAACTAGCACAAAAATTTTACATTAAATCAATACAGCTAGAACCTTCAAATGAAAAAAGTTGGGAATCGCTAATCCTTTTTTATTTTAATCAAAAAAAATATAAGAAGGTTAAATTTTATTTGGATCGTGCCTTAAAAAGTAATAGTGACTCTATTAGTCTTTGGAAAAAAAGCTTAGAGCTATACACTTTGACTGGTAAAAAAGAAAAAGCGATTGACAGTTGTAGAAAATTAATTGAATTAGGAAATTATGAATCAGAAATACTTATTCAATTTCTCGATCTTTTAATTGACGAAAAAAAATGGATTGAAGCTTATAAAATTGGCAAAGAGGCTTATATCTCATTTCCAGAAAACAGAAAAATAGCTATAAGGATCGCTGGTTGTTGTTTTTATTTAAGCAAAAATGATGAGGGACTTTATATTTTAAATCCTAGCACAATTAACAATTCAGAACAAGCTCTTTTCAGCTCGCTTTTTCCAAATTTTAAAAAGCTCCTTATTGACTCTCTAATTTGAACTATCAATTTATAATTAATTTGAACTAATTAGTTTAAATTTGGTTCTATACCTTTGAGTTCTATAATAGTTGATTTATGAGATACCTTCTTCTCTATTTAAAAGGCGTTTTGATGGGTGCTGCAGACTTAGTCCCAGGAGTTTCTGGAGGCACCATAGCTTTAATAACAGGGGTTTATAAAGAGCTTTTAGAAAGTATAAATAATTTTTCCTGGAAAAAAATTAAGTTGCTTAAAAATGGGAAGTTAAAAGAATTTTGGAATCAAATAAATGGATCATTCCTTTTATCATTATTTAGTGGTATTTTAAGTAGTATTTTGCTTCTATCACGAGCTTTAGAATGGTTAATAAATAATGAACCTATTGCACTCTGGTCTTTCTTTTTAGGATTATTGACAGCCAGTATTTTATATTTAATAAAAACAGAATTAAAATATAATCTGAACTCGATATTTTTTCTTGTAGTTGGTTGCTTAATTTCTTTTTTCATTACACAATTAAGTATTTTCACAAATGAACTCCCGATTTGGTACATATTTATTGCTGGTTTTTTTGGAATTTCTGCAATGATTCTTCCTGGACTTTCCGGTGCTTATATTTTGGTTTTAATGGGCGTTTATAAAGAAATATTATCGATGGTTAGACAAGCCCAAGATCTTGTTTTTAATTTTAATCAGGAACAGTTTTTTGAGGTAACATCAACATTAAGTATTTTTATTCTAGGAATTCTTTTAGGTATTAAAATTTTTTCAAAATTATTATCATGGCTACTTAATTATCATCATGAAACGACTTTTGCCATTCTCATCGGATTAATGATAGGAGCCTTGGGTAAAGTTTGGCCATGGAAAAATCAAATCTCAAACATTGGTGAAAACGATCTCAAATTTAATATCGCAGTTCTTCCACAAAATTTCGATGGCTCATCGCCTGATATTGAAAAATCACTAATTCTTATGTTTCTAGGTTTTATTTTAGTATTTGTTTTAGAACAAAGCAAAATCTTATCAAAAAATGAAACTTAATTTAAAAAAATCAAATTACTTTAAAGATTTTATTCTAGTCGTTCAGGGTATTGCCATGGGAGCTGCAAATAAAGTTCCAGGAGTTTCAGGAGGAGTTGTGGCTTTAGTTGGAGGTTTCTACGAAACTCTTATTTTTTCCTTTCAACGTTTTAATTTAAAAGCGTTAAAGTTTCTTCTGAACAGAAAGTTTAAAAGTTTTTGGAGATATGTGAATGGTCGTTTTCTTACTTTACTATTTAGTGGAGTTGTAATAAGCTATTTTAGTGTTTCACTGCTTTTAGATTATTTATTAAGTAATTATGAAACGCTTGTTTTAGGAAGTTTTTTTGGTATGATTATAGGATCCTTATATTTAGTTATCACTAGAGTTAGAATATGGAAGACGTCTACTAGAGTATTACTTTTATTGGGACTTAGCTTTGGGTTATTAATTAGTTATCTACGTCCCGTTGCTGAAAACGATCAACTTTACTTTGTCTTTTTTTGCGGAATAATTAGTGTTTCAGGAATGACTATCCCTGGTTTATCAGGATCTTTTTTACTTTTAATTCTAGGCAATTATAATCTGTTACTTGTTGATGCTGTAAATGCACTTTTTCTTGTTTTATCTGATATTATTTTTCTAAATTTCGATTCATTATCAAATCCCATAATTCAGAGGCTTTTAGTTATAATATTTGTTTTTACGATTGGTTCATTAAGTGGACTGATTCTATTTTCAAATATTCTTAAATGGGTTTTAAAAAAATTTCCGGAACAAACCCTGTCTGCTATAGTTGGATTTATTAGTGGTACTCTCATCTTAGTTTATCCATGGAGAAAAAAAGTCCTCTTGTATGACGACAATGGAAGTTTAATAATCAACGCTTCGGGAAATCCAATGTTTTCAAATTATAACTATTATTACCCAGATTTTAAAGATTTTGAAACCTATGGTGTATTTTTAACTATTATTTTAGGAATTAGCCTTCTGTTCTTATTAAATTACTATGATAAAAAAAGAACTAATTAATCAATTTGGCCTCGTTGGTAAAAACATAGACTATTCTTTTTCAAGAGAATATTTTACCTCAAAATTTAAAAATGAAAAAAAAGTTGACTATCGTTATGTAAATTATGATATAACAAGTATTGATAAATTCAAAGAAGTTATAACAATAAAACCGATACCTATAGGCCTTAATGTAACTACTCCATATAAAAAAGAAGTTATTTCTTATTTAGATAAACTTTCTACAGAAGCAAAGGCTATTCAAGCTGTTAATACAATTGTATTTGATCAAAATAAGAAGCTAATAGGTTATAATACCGATTATATCGGTTTTGAAAAATCATTATTTGAAAGCGCTGATAAAAGACCAAAAAAAGCAATAATATTGGGAACAGGAGGAGCATCGTCTGCTGTAAGATTTGTTCTTGATAAAATAGGTTGCAAATATAAATTCGTATCTCGAAATCCTAAAAAAAATCAATTGTCTTATGATAAGATTACAAAAAAATATTTAGATGAAATTGACTTAATTGTGAATACAACCCCATTAGGAACATACCCGGGTGTAAATAATTCGCCACCAATTCCATATGAATATATCAACTCTAGACATTTTTTATTTGATTTAATATATAATCCGAGTGAAACAAGGTTTCTTAAAGAAGGTAGACAAAGAGGTGCAAAAACAACAAATGGTTATAAAATGCTTGTTTACCAAGCTGAAGAGTCCTGGAAACTTTGGAATCATTAATTCAAATTTGACTCATTCTGCTTTCAGATTTAAAAAAAATTGTATTTTATTTGTAATTAGACATTTAACTCATGGAAGAGAATACTCTACAACCTGGTGCGGAGGAGAAAAAGAAGCCGCATGAAAAAAAAACAAAAGAATTGAAAGAAAAAAATACTAAAACACGGAAAAATATAAATGATTCAAATGAAGACAAAAAATCTTCAAAAGATAAAAAAAAGCGTATTATTAAAAGTGAAAAAGTAAAAGAGCCTAAAACTTTAAAAAAAGAAACGCGGAAAAAAAAG